>DAITQD010000073.1:9264-13899 GCA_036833255.1 Jatrophihabitantaceae bacterium | reverse complement strand
CGCCGCACCCAAGACCAACGCCCTCGTCGCTGAGCAGTTCGGTTTTCAAGGACCAGGAGCCCAAGGCGACCCGCGTCCCCGACAACACCTTCAGACCCCGGTGGGCTTCTCGGCTAGCTCGGTACCTGGTCGCGGACGTAGAGGCCAGGCGCTGGTTCGCGGGCCGGGTAGTCGCTGCTGCCGAGGCCCTTCGGCGACGGAATCACCTCGCCGGCGTGTTCGGTGAGCCAGTCCGTCCAGTGCGTCCACCAGGTTCCCGGCTGCTGCTCGGCTTGAGCGAGCCACTCTTGCGGATCGGGGCCCGGTTCCGGGCCGGCGAAGTAGCTGGCCTTGGGGTTGCTGGGTGGGTTGACCAGGCTTTGAATGTGTCCGGCGTTGCTCAGGACGAAGGTGGTCGGGCCGCTCAGCAACTGGGTGGTTCGGTAGCACTCGGTCCATGGCGTGAGGTGATCGGTCGAGCCGCCCGTGACGTAGGTAGGCACCTTGATCTGGCTCAGGTCGACCGGGGTGCCGAGGACGGTGAGTTCGCCCGGTCGGCACAGGGTGTTGTGCTCGAACATGTCGAGGAACTGCCGATGCAGGGCGGCCGGCAGATTGGTGCCGTCGGCATTCCAGGCGAGGACGTCGAAGACGGGTGGCGGCTTGCCGAGGAGGTAGTTGTTGACCCAGTAGTTCCACACCAACTCGTTCGGTCGCATGAAGGTGAAGATCAGACCCATGGAGCGGGCGTCGATGATGCCCTTGCGGCCGGAGTTCCACCGTGCGAAGGCAAGAAGTTTGGGGGAGGAGAAGGCAGAGACAGGCGTGTCGCCGGCCCAGTCGAGCAGGGTGACCGCGTAGCTCGCCGTGTGAACCCGGTCATCGCTCATCGCTGCGAGATGGTTGAGCACCAACGTCATCAGGATGCCACCCGCGCAGAAGCCGATGACGTTGACATCCGGCGATCCGGTGACGTCGCGGACCGCGTCGATGGCCGACAGGACGCGGCGCGTGTAGGTCTCGAGGTCCCACTCACCTTCGTCCTTGGTCGGGTTGCGCCAGCTCAGCATGAATGTCTGCACCCCGCGGCTCACCGTGTACTCCACGAAGCTGCGTCCGGGGCGCAGGTCCAGGAAGTAGTACCGGCCGATCGGCGGCGGGATCACGAGCACCGGGCGTTCGCGGACGGTGTCAGTGGTGGGTTGGTACTGCAACACCTCGCCGTACTCATCGCGATCGATGACGACCCCGGGACTGAGCGCGAGATCGCGGCCGACCTCAAATGCGCTTCGGTCCACGCTCGATGGCATGCCGCCGTTGTGCCGGACATCGCCCACCCAGTTGCGGGTACCGCGCAGCAGGCTGACGCCGCCGGTTTCCAGCGCGCGTTTCAGGGCTGGCGGATTTCCGATCACCGTGTTGGTGGGTGCGGCGGCGCTGGTGAGCACGTTGAGCAGGAACCGGGCCTTGGTTGTGCTGCGCCCGTTGGTCGCCATCTCCTCCAGTAGCTCGTCGACGAACGAGCAGCCGGCGAGGTAGGACTGGCCGACGCGCCGGTAGATCGGGCTGTCTGACCAGGCGGGATCGGTGAACCGCCAGTCCTTCTTGTCAGGTGTGATCGAGGTGGTGCCGCGCGCTATGCGACCCAACTCGACCGCGAGCTTTCGACCGGAGCGGTTCAGCGCACCAAGCTGCGTGAAAACGCCACCGACTTCGCGGACGGCGTCGAGCAGTGACGGTGCTGCTACTGGATCCGTACCGATGACGGCGTCGGCTGCGATATCAGTGACAACCTCGTCGGCATCTGTCTCGGGTGGCCTAGCGGCGGCCGGCCGGGCGGATGTGCCCCGCGGGGTTCCCGCCCTACTCGCCCGTGCCTTTGCGGCACGCTTAGGAGAAGCTGTGACACCGTCGTTCGCGCCCATGTTTGACTCCCTTTTCGGCAGGCTATCCGACCCAGTCTTCCATCACGCGGTTACGATCGGCGCTCTGAGTTCGCTGCGGGCATTCTGAGGATGGACGTCTTGGGTTCAGTACCAGTATCGGACGTCTACGACCCGCAGATCCGACGGGTGGATGTCTCGGGTTCTACGCTACGCGTCGCGTCGGCGGGTTCGGGCCCGCCGCTGCTCATGATCAATGGCATCGGCGCGACTGTGGAGATGTGGCGCCCACTCGCCGCGCGCCTGAGTCGAAGCCGGAGCCTGGTGATGTTCGACGCGCCTGGCACCGGATGGTCGCCCGCGGCCCAGAGGCCACTACGGATGAGCGGCCTGGCCCGGATGCTCGTCGAGTTGCTTGACGAACTCGGCCTTGCCCAGGTAGACGTGCTCGGATACTCCTGGGGCGGCGCGCTCGCCCAGCAACTCGCTCGAGATGCGCCGAGTCGCGTCCGCAGGCTCGTTCTGGCGGCGACCTCGCCAGGTCTGGGCAGCCAACCGCCGTCTCCGGTGGTCTTGACCATGATGGCGTCATCGCTGCGCTTCGCCTCGAAAAGCTATCTCAACTTGGTGGCGCCGTTCATCTACGGCGGGGATGCCCGTCGGCCAGACGCGCGGCAGCGCACGATGATGGATTCATGGATGACCAAGCCACCGACGCGGCGCGGCTACACCCACCAGCTCTACGCGATCAGCACCTGGAGCAGCCTTCCGTGGTTGCGCGCGGTGACCGCGCCGACGCTGGTGATCCAGGGAGACGACGACCCGCTGGTTCCCATCCGTAATGGGCGCATGATCATGCAACGACTGCCGAACGCACGGTTGCACCTTGCCGTCGGCGGCGGACACCTGTGGTTACTCGAGCGACCCGATGACGGCGCCGACCTGGTCAATCGCTTCCTCACGAGGTCAGGATCGTGACGGGGCAGCGGATGCCGGGCGCTCTCGCCAGGCGGGCGTCGGCAGTCACCAGCGCGCAGCCCAATACCTCGGCGAGCGCGATGTAGGCCGCGTCGTAAGCGGTGACATTTGCCCGGAGTTCGTAGGCGCGACGCATGAGCGCAAGCGCCGGGCAGCGGTCGATGGGAAAGGACTGCAGATCGTCGATCGCGGTCGCGAACCGCCGGGTCGTGATCGTTCGGGTCAGCCAACGCTTCCGCAGTACCGACACGGTCTCCACGTCGACGAGGTCCGGCGCGCTCAGATCCTGGTGGGCGAGGGCGGCCCGAGCGCGATTGCCGTCGGCGCCGTCGTCGCCAATCGCGTTAGCAAGAACCGACGCGTCGACGACGATCAACGGCGGACGCGTTCGTCGGCGAGGTCGGCGACAGCCTGCTCGAGCCCGACCCGTCCGCCCTTGTGCCGCGAGATTCGCTGTAGTGCCTCGCCGAGCGTCGGCCGCTCGGCCAGGCGGCGCAGTTCGGCCGAGAGGTACTGCTGCAGCGACTGACCTCGTTGCTCGGCGCGCTGCTGAAGCTTGGCGTGCACCGTCTCAGGGAGATCCCGCACCAGTACGTTCTTCATGCTTACATTCTGCTATCAGCCGTGGCGACGCGCAAGCTGATCAGCGCGCCAGGGCCCAATGGCATCTATTTCGCGTGGGAGGGGCGAGGGGACGTATGGCCCTGCTGCCGAGCGAGCCGGTCGGGTTCACTCAGTCCATGACCGCGACTCCCTCTCGAGACATGGCCCTGCACTCGGCAATCGACCGAGCCGTGCTCGCGCCCTCGGTGCACAACACCCAGCCTTGGCGGTTCGTCCTGAGCCCGGAAGGGCTGGAGTTCTACGCCGACCCGAGCCGGCAGCTCGCGGTGCTCGATCCGACAGGTCGCCAGCTGCATGTCAGCGCTGGATGTGCGCTGCTGAACGCGCGGGTGTCGCTGGCCGCTTCGGGCTGGGCGAGCACTGTGCTGAGGTTCCCGCACCCGGAGCATCCCGAGTTCGTGGCGAAGATTGAGATCGGGGTCGGCGACGCCGCAGATCCTGCTCTCGCGGCGCTGGATCCGGTCGTCGGGCTGCGTCAGACCAACCGCCGGCGCTTCGCACCCGGTCCGGTGCCCGACGACCTCGTGGCGCGGCTGGTCGGCGTCGCAGAAGAGGAGGGCGCCGTCCTGCACCCGGTCGTGGATCCGGACGACCGGCAGGCACTCGCGCGGCTGAGCCAGCAGGCTGACGTCCAGCAGCTCACCGACCCCGCCTATCGCGCGGAGCTGCGGGCCTGGACGAGCAACGACCCGTCACGCCTCGACGGGGTGCGCGCTGCTGTCGTGCCGCACGTCGACGGCAGCGCCGGCGACGAGGTCCCGATCCGTGACTTCGACAGCCAGGGTGCCGGGTGGCTGCCCGCCGAAACGCAGTCTTCGGCGAGCCAGTCTCTGCTGGTGCTCGGGACCGACGCGGAGACGCCGCAGGCGTGGCTGCGCGCGGGGGAAGCGCTCGAACGGGTCTGGCTGGAGATCACCCGCGCGGGCTTCGTCACCAGCCTGTTCACCCAGGTAATCGAGGTTGGCGCGCTGCGCTCGCAGTTGCGTGACGAACTGCGCCTCGGCGTGTATCCGCACGTGGTGCTGCGGGTCGGGCGGGCGCCGGTCACTGCGTCGAGTATGCGCCGGCACGTCAGCGAGATGCTCGAGGATCGCACCCGCGCACGATGAGCCGCGTGGAGGTCATGAGCCCACTCGCCGCCGCCAGAGCATGACCAGCGCGACATCGATCC
>DAITQD010000073.1:7245-9164 GCA_036833255.1 Jatrophihabitantaceae bacterium | reverse complement strand
CCGTTGATCAACGCCGCGGGCCCGGATCTCGACCGCAGCGCCGCTGGACGGGTCGCGCTCGATGCCTTCACGGTGCCCACCTCCCTGGCTCACCCGGTCCGTCACTTGGCACGCCGGGGCCGACGCAGACACCGCTGTGGCCGAATGGTGCTTCGGCGGTCACACGCTGCGTCCCGAGATCCGGGTCGGAGCGGACGGAACGCTGCGTTCGGTGACCATGCCACGGTGGGCTTCGCCGCACGGCGAGCCATGGGGGGAATACGCGTGCGGGGGCATCCTCGAAGGCGAAGCCAGCTTCGGCGGGATCACCATGCCGACGCGGATGCGTGCGGGCTACTTTTTAGGCACCGAGCGATGGGGCGAAGGCGAGTTCTTCCGCGCCACGATCACCGACGCTCATTTCCTGTAGAGCCTGGCTTGCGCAGCGGTTCGAGAGGACGAAGGTCACGAGTGCTTTGACGGGTGGCATCGCCAGCCGGTTGGTGACCTTCGCGTGGTGGTAATGGGGACGTCCGGCCCTGACCGTGGCCGTGGTGCCTGATGCAGGGTCGAGGCAGGCACATCGCCCGAGCCGCATACCGCCAAGACAGGTGACGACATGACATACGTGATTGACGTCAGCACGATTCGCGCCCTGCGCCGGGCGGCCGTTCGCGCAGCCCCTCGCGCCGTCGGTACACAACACCCAGCCGTGGCAGTTCGTGCTCAGTGGCGACGCACTCGAGATCCGCGCCGACTGGAGCCGACAGCTAACCGTCCTGGACCCCAGGGGACGTCAGCTGATGATCAGCTGCGGCTGCGCTCTGTTCAATGCGCGCGTCGCCCTCGCCGCCGCCGGTTACGACGCGGTGGTCGAACGCTTTCCGGACGTCCCCCGACCCGATGTCGTCGCCCGGCTGACCGTGCCTGCGGAGGTCCAGGACTGGGTGCCGATCGGTGCGCTCGACCCTGCGATCGAGTTACGGCAGACCAACCGCCGCAGCTTTGCCGACGACAGCGTTCCGCCCGATGTGCTGCGCAAGCTGATCTCGGCCGCAAATGCCGAAGGCGCCGAGCTGTTCCCGATTACCCGCCCGGAGCATCGCTTGACAACCGCGAGGCTCAGTCAAGAAGCGGACCGTCTCGAGAATGCAGATCCGGCGTATCGCGCCGAGCTTCGGGCCTGGACCAGCGACGACCCGCGCCGTCTGGACGGCGTACCAGCCGCGGCCGTTCCCTATAACGGTGTCGGCGCCGAGGCCCACGACGCGCTGCCGATCCGCGCATTCGACACTCGAGGCATGGGCTGGCTGCCCTCCTCCAGCAACCCGGGCCTGGACAAGTGCCTACTGCTGCTCGGCACCATGCACGACGGTCCGGCTGCGTGGCTACGGGCCGGCGAGGCCCTCGAACGCGTGTGGCTCGAGATCACCAGGCACGGCTACGCGGCCAGCCCGCTGACCCAGCTCATCGAGGTCGCCGAGACCCACCAGCGCCTGCGCACGGAACTGGGGCTCACCATGCATCCTGACGTTCTCCTGCGCATCGGCAGAGCGCCGGCGACGGTCAGGACGCGCCGGCGCCGGCTGGTGGAAACGATCAGCGAGTCCGACTGACGAGCTCAGATCCCGGCGACGAACCGGGTTAGCGCCGCGGTACTGGTCCGGTTCGGGCCTGGTCGTCGCGGCCCGGCGGAGCGGTGTTCGACCGCCACGGTCAAGTCGCCAGGATAGCCTTGTCGGGACCTTCGGCACTGCCGTGCCATCGCGTTCCCTGGTGGGCTGTGAAGAGCCACTACGAAAGGACACCAGATGAACGCTCAGACCATGGCCGCAGGCCAGGGCCTGCGGACCATTGCCTCCGGCTTGCTCTCCGGGCATGCCCATTACCTGCATTGGGGGGTCATCCAGATCTCGCTGACCAACTTCTTGATCATTGTC
>DAITQD010000073.1:0-7145 GCA_036833255.1 Jatrophihabitantaceae bacterium | reverse complement strand
TTACCTGCATTGGGGGGTCATCCAGATCTCGCTGACCAACTTCTTGATCATTGTCTTCATGGTGGTGGTGTTCCTCCTGGCACTGGTTCTTCCGTTCCCCGGCTCAGGTAGCGGCGAGTACGAGGAGCCGTCTGATGTCGGGCGCTGACGGGTCCCGCAGTTGGACGGTGCGGCTGCGCTCGCGGATCGGACGCACTGTGCCAGCCGGGCAGTGGCTGCCCGATCGGCAGCCGGCGTATGTGCGCTCGTGGATATATGTCTTCGGCGTCGCGACGCTCGCGGCGTTCCTGGTCGTCCTTGTCTCAGGCGTGGTTCTGACGCTCAAGGGCGCCGCGTGGTGGCACACCTCCTCGCTGGGTCACTTCGTCAACTCGACGCACCTGTGGAGCGTCGAGCTGTTCTTCGTGTTCATGGTGATCCACCTGTGGGGGAAGTTCTTCATGGCCGCCTGGCGCGGTAAGCGGGCGTTGACCTGGATCACTGGGGCGGTCGCGTTCGTCGGGTCGATCGGAACCGCGTTCACCGGCTACCTGTCGCAGTCGAACTTCGACTCGCAGTGGATCTCGACGCAGGCCAAGGACGGCCTCAATGCGGTGAGCATCGGCGCGTTCTTCAACGTGCTCAACCCCGATCAGATGCTGCTGTGGCACATCATGCTGTTGCCACTGCTGGTCGGCTTTCTGGTGGTGGTGCACGTGATCCTGGTCCGCCGCCACGGCGTCGTCCCGCCGTTCGATGCGGTACCCCCCAGCGTGACTGCAGGTGCCGCTGACAGTGATGGACCGACGGCGGCCGCCGAGGCGGCCCAGGGCTCCGAGGTCGCGCGATGACGACGAAGGCCGCGAAGGTCCGGCGGCGGAACCGCACTCCGGACGCCCACCTTTTCCCGACCCGCCCGTACGACCTGGTGCGCGAGTTCGTCATTGCGCTGGTGGTCGTCACCGTGCTCACCGTGCTGCTCGCAGTGGTGTTCTCCTCCCCGGACCGAAAGGCGGTCACCCTCGCGACCTGGGCGAAAGCGGCACCCAACGACGTGGTCGCCACCGCCGCGTCAGAGCTCGCGGGCAGCAGCGGCAGCGCCGGCTACGGCCCGCCGTACAACAACGCCGCGGTAGGACAGAAGATCGGACCGTTGACGACCCAGAAATGGGGCGGGGTGCGGATCCCGATCGACAGCGCCAACGACCTGGTGATCACCCCGCTGCGCAGCATCGCCGGTGACGCGGCGCTCACCACCGCATTGACCGCTTGGCAGGCAGCCGGCGCTGACCAGCAGACCAAGTGGGCCACCGACTACAGCGATGCGTTAGCCGCGGCGCCCGACGGCGACCCGGCGAAAGTGAAGGCCAGCGACTACGGACCCGTACCAGTCCTCACCGGACGCCTGCTGACCCTCGCCAGCAGTGGATCGCTGGAAGGCCTGCTCACCACCGGCACCACCTTCTACGGAAGCGACGAGACCAAGCCGCTGTTGCTGCTCGCCGACGGTACCTACCTCGAAGACCAGGCCCGCGCGGATCACCTCGGCGGTGACCAGTGGGGGATGACGAACGAGACCGCCAACTACCCGGGCCAGCCCTGGATGTGGCTGTACACGTTCTGGTACCAGGTCAAGCCGTTCTCCACATCGGACAACGCCGACGCGCTCGTGTGGGGTCTGATGGCGGTGCTCACCGTACTACTGGTTTTCGTGCCGTTCATCCCGGGGTTGCGCTCGCTGCCCAAGCATCTCGGCGTCCATCGGCTGATCTGGCGCGACAAGTACTGATGCCCGCGGGGCGTGACGGGCCGCGCGGACTGCTCAGATGCCGTCGCGTTGGATCGGGCACATCATGCAGCGGGCCCCGCCGCGACCGCGGCACAGTTCGCGTGAACATGATCGCCGCTGCGGATGATTTCTCCGTCGGCAGCGACGAGGACGACCCGGCAATGTGCGTGTTGCCGGAACCACTCGCCGATCAAGAGTGAGTTGTTCTCGCCGGCACCGGCGCCGAGGACCAGCAGTCCGGCGCCTTCGGTACGCGCCTGCATGGCCGCGTAGAGGTCGCCAGGGACGAACTCCGGGATCACCTGCACCTCGGGATCCAGCGCGTGGGCGGCTTCGACCGCCTCGCCCAGCACGAGCCCGTCGACCCGTTCACGATCCCGCAGTCCGATCGCGCGGGCCGCGGTCATCGAGAACAGCCCATCGACCTCCCGCCAAACCCGCACGATGTGCAGGGCGGCGTGCCGGACCGAGGCTTCGCTCACGGCGAAGCGCAGCGCGCCACGCCCGGACTCCGAGGCCGACACCCCCACGACGACTCTCGGGGCGTGCCGGGTCGAGCCGTCGCTGTCTGCGGCTGTGTCATTGCTGCGCATGGCGGGCCTCGCTCTCGTTGACCGCCACGCTCGTCGCTCGCCGAGGGCGGATACAGGAGACAACGGCCTGCGCGACCCGGGTCGAACGTCCCGAGTTGGATGTCCTCAGGCAGCCGCTCTAGACAGACGCACCAGAGGGGACCCGATGAGCTTCGCGACGCTGGCGTTGATCTGCATGGCGGGGGTTCTCGGCCCGCTGCTTGCGTTGCCACGGGGCGGGTACGTCCCAGTTGTGATCGGTGAGCTGGTCGCCGGCCTGGTGCTCGGCCCGACCGGCGCGAACCGGCTGCACGCGCACGACAAGACCTTCACCCTGCTGGCGCAGATCGGATTCGCGCTGATCATGTTCGTGGTCGGCTCGCATGTTCCGGTCCGCGATCCGCGCATGGGCGCGGCACTTCGTGTCGGTGCGCTGCGCGCGGTAGGAGTCGGCGTGCTGGCGGCAGCGCTGGGCCTGGCGATCGCGACGGTCTTCCACACCGGCCACGCGGGGTTGTACGCGGTGTTGATGGCCTCGTCCTCGGCCGCGCTGATCCTGCCGATCGTGCACTCACTGCATCTCGGTGGCGTTTCGGTCCTACAACTGCTGCCGCAGGTCGCGATCGCGGACAGCGCCTGCATCGTCGCGCTGCCGCTCGTGATCGATCCTGGGCATGCGGGGCGCGCCGTCGTGGGGTCACTTGCCGTACTCGCCGCCGCCGGCGTGCTGTATGTGGTCCTGGCGCACATCGAACGCAGCGGCCTGCGCCGGAGAGCCCACCGCCTATCCGACGCGCGCAAGTTCGCCCTCGAGCTACGGATCAATCTGATACTCCTGTTTGGGCTGGCCGCTCTGGCCACGAGCACGCACGTCTCGGTCATGCTGGCCGGGTTCTCCTTCGGACTCGTGGTTGCCGCGATCGGCCAACCACGGCGGCTCGCCCGGCAGTTGTTCGCGCTGACCGACGGCTTCCTCGGACCACTGTTCTTCGTGTGGTTGGGCGCATCCCTCGACCTGCACGACCTGGGCCGGCGTCCTTCGCTCGTGCTTCTCGGCCTCGCGCTCGGAGGCGGTGCCGTGCTGGCCCACCTGGCCATGCGCGGCACGGGCCAGCCGGCGTCGATCGCCGTGCTCGCGGCGGCGCAACTCGGGGTGCCCGTCGCGGCGGTGACGATCGGCTCGCAACTGCACGTGCTCAAGGCCGGTGAGCCCGCTGCCTTGCTCCTGGGTGCGTTGGTGACCATGGCGACGGCGACAGTGGCCGTCTCGATGCGGGGCAAAGGTAGGACCCGGACCCTTGACCCGCGCAAGGCGGGCCGTTAGACCCTGCCGACCGAGGCCCGCGGCGAGGAGGATCGCAGTATGAGCGCACTGGGGACCGGGTGCGACGGCGTCGATGCGGTGCGCGCCGACGGCGGGCTCGTCCACATCCGGTCCGTCACCGCGAGCGATCTGGCCGGGTTGCGGGCGTTGCATTCCCACGCATCCGACCGGTCCATCTACCTGCGGTTCTTCAGCGTCAGTCGGGCCACTGCCGAGGACTACCTGGCGACGCTGATCCGGCCGAGCAGCCGCGACCGCCACGCGTTGGTGGCATGCGTCCGCGGCAAGATCGTCGGCGCGGCGGCGTTCGAGCGGATCGGCGACAACTCGGCCGAGGTCGCTCTGCTGGTGGCCGACGACAGCCAGCACGAGGGCATCGGCACGCTACTGCTCGAGCACCTGGCCAGCATCGCTCGGCACGCCGGCGTGCGGCGCTTCGTGGCTGAGGTGCTCGGCGAGAACGACCTGATGCTCAAGGTACTGCGCGACATCGGGTTCGAGACGAGCATGGCCACCGATCACGAGACGATCCATGTCCTCTTCGATCTGGACCCTGCGGACCGCGTGGTCGCGGCGATCGGGGAGCGGGAACGGGCCGCTGACGCTGCGAGCCTCCAACCGCTGCTCACGCCGCGGTCGATTGCGGTCGTCGGCGCGAGCGATCGCGTCGGATCGGTGGGGCACCAGGTGCTGTGCAACATCCTCGCGGGCGGGTTCACCGGAACGGTTCATGTCGTGAATCCACGCCATGCCTCGGTCCTCGGTGTGGCGTCGGTGCCATCACCGGCCGAGCTGCCGGTGGCGCCAGATCTCGCGGTTGTGGCAGTGCCGGCCGGGCACGTGCCCGGCGTGGTAAGAGCGTGCGGTGAGCGTGGCGCGCGTGCCGTGGTGCTGCTCACTGCGGGTTTCGGCGAGGCCGGGGCCGCGGGCAAGGAGTCACAGGACGAGGTGCTCGCGATCGCCCGCAAGTACGGCATGCGCCTGGTCGGACCGAACTGTGTCGGCGTCGTCAACACCGATCCCGCGGTTCGCCTGAATGCCACCTTCGCGGTCCTGCCGATTCAGCCGGGCGAGCTCGGCCTGATGTCGCAGTCCGGCGCATTCGGCGTCGCCTTTCTCAGTGCCGCTGCCCGGTGCGGTGTGGGCGTCTCACAGTTCGTGTCCGTCGGGAACAAGGCCGACGTAAGCGGAAACGACATGCTGCTGTGCTGGGAGCACGACCCGCACACCCGGGTGATCGGTATGTACCTCGAGTCGCTCGGCAACCCGCGCGCGTTCGCACGAATCGCCCGGCGGGTCTCGCGGCGCAAGCCGATCCTTGCCATCAAGTCCGGATGCACCACCGCCGGGCAGCGAGCCGGCCGATCCCACACCGCCGCCGCGGCGTCGTCGGAGGTCGCGGTGGATGCACTGTTTCGGGCAAGCGGCGTGCTACGGGTGCAGACGATGCAGGAGATGCTCGATGCGGCTCGCGTGCTGAGCGACCAACCGCTGCCCGCGGGATCGCGCGTTGCGATCATCGGCAACTCGGGTGGCCCTGGGATCCTCGCCGCCGATGCTGCCGTGGCCGCCGGGCTGAGCGTCGTCGAGCTTGATGACGCGACGCAGGCCCTGCTGCGGCAGGCCGTTGCGTCCGCGGCGTCGCTCCAGAATCCTGTCGACCTCGGCGCAGACGTGCAGCCCGACGAGGTGGGCAACGCCGTGCGCGTGTTGCTCGCAGCGGATCAGGTCGACGCGGTCCTGACAGTGTTCACCGAGATCGCCGTGGGCGACGCGGACAAGATCAGGGCTGACGTGCTCGCGGCGGCCGCGACATCGGACAAGCCGATCGTCGCGACGGAGGTCGGCGGCGTGGCGGGCACGGTTCCGATTGCCGGGTCGAGGCACTCGCTACCGGTGTTCACCTTTCCTGAACCCGCCGCAACGGCACTCGGCGTGGCCCACCGGTACGCGCAGGCGCGGGCCGAGCGGGTCGTCCCGATCTCGCGGCCGACGGACATCCGGACTGGGCAGGCCCGCGATCTGGTCGAGACGGCGCTGGCGTCCGGTACCGAATGGCTCGGGCCGGAGGACGTCAACCGCCTGCTCGTCCACTACGGCATCCCGGTCTGCCCGCAGCGGGTGCTCGGCACAGTCGACGCGGCCGTGCGAGCTGGCGCGGAGCTGGGTTATCCGGTCGCGCTGAAGCTGGCCGGCGCCGCCCTGCACAAGACCGACATCGGGGGAGTCCGCCTGGGCGTGTCCGACGAGGACCAGCTGCGCAGGGAGTTCGCCGAGCTCGCCATGGCCGTGCCCGGCACGAGGTCCGAGGTGCTGATGCAGCCGATGGTTACCGGCGGCACGGAGGTCATCGTGGGCGCCGTCCACGACGACCAGTTCGGCCCCCTGGTGATGCTCGGGGCGGGTGGCATCCTGGCCGACCTCCTCGACGATCGCGGATTCCGGCTGGCACCCCTGAGCGACGAGGACGCGGACGCGCTCATCGGCAGCCTGCACCTGGCCCGCCTGCTCGACGGTTACCGCGGCGCGCCGGTGGTGTCCCGGGCGGCACTGCGCGATGTGCTCGTTCGCGTCGCGACCCTCGTCGACGACCTGCCGGAAGTCGCCGAGCTCGATCTCAATCCGCTCATCTGCCGAAGTGACGGGCTGTTCGTCGTCGATGCGCGGGTGCGGGTCATGCCGGCCCGACTCGCTCGCGACCCACTGCTGAGGCAGTTGCGCGGGCCGAACGGCGATCCCGCGGGTACGCAGCCGCGGGTGCCACCGATGTCTGTAACCGTTGTCGAGTAAGAGGAGAAGGCCATGACAGTCGAACCGTTCCCCGTCGTCGTCGGAGTTGACGAGTCGGCCGGCGCCGACCAGGCGTTGGCGTGGGGGGTCGAGGAGGCGCGCTCCCGCGCGGTCCCGATACGACTGGTCTACGCATACGGCTCAGCAGCGATCTACGGTGGTATGCCGCTCTACGGCAATCTGCCCGTACCCCAGCCGTCGCACATGCGTGCTGTCGCGGCGAAGCTGGTCGCGAGGGCCGCCGCTCGCGTCGCGGAACTCGCGCCCGACGTGTACGTCACTACGCACGCGAGCGACGACGATGCGGCGCGCGTCTTGATCGACGAATCCGCCCGCGCATCGATGATCGTGCTCGGTTCGCGGCACCTCGGCACTGTCGGCTCTGTCCTGCTCGGCTCGGTGAGCGCCGCGGTGTCGGCCCGAGCTGCCTGTCCGGTGGTGGTGCTCCGTGGGCCGGCGGGGCTTGCGGCGGAACAGGCCGCTGTGGTCGTCGGCGTGGACGCGCAGGATGGCTCCGAGGCCGTCCTCGAGTTCGGCTTCGACTACGCGAGCCGGCGATCGGTGCCGCTGAGCGCAGTGCTGTGCTGGCATCCCGACCTGCTCGCGGAGATGATGTGGCGTCCCGAGCCGCCTGCCCCGGAACGCGCAGAACGGTGGCTGTCCGAGGCGCTGGCCGGCTGGCGAGAGAAGT
>DAITQD010000072.1:0-14073 GCA_036833255.1 Jatrophihabitantaceae bacterium | reverse complement strand
TCGACAAGATCGCCCGCAAGGCCGAGAACCCGTCGATCACCCGCGACGTCTCCGGCGAGGGCGTGCAGCAGGCGCTGCTGAAGATACTCGAGGGCACGACGGCCTCCGTGCCGCCCCAGGGCGGGCGCAAGCACCCGCACCAGGAGTTCATCCAGATCGATACGACGAACGTGCTGTTTATCGTCGGGGGTGCTTTCGCCGGGCTCGACACGATCATCGAGTCGCGCATCGGCAAGAAGGGTCTCGGCTTCGGCGCGGAGCTGTACACGAAGGTCGACAAAGAGACGCGCGATGTCTTCGGCGACGTGATGCCCGAGGACCTCATCAAGTTCGGGCTCATCCCCGAGTTCATCGGCCGCCTGCCGGTGATCACCTCGGTCCGGCAACTCGACCGCGACGCACTCGTGGAGATTCTCACCGAGCCGCGCAACGCGCTGGTGAAGCAGTACGCCAAGCTCTTCGAACTCGACAATGTCGAGTTGGAGTTCGAGCAGTCCGCGCTGGATGCGATCGCCGACCAGGCCGTCCTACGCGGCACCGGCGCCCGTGGCCTGCGCGCGATCATGGAAGAGGTGCTGCTCTCGGTGATGTACGAGGTGCCCTCGCGCGAGGACGTCGCCCGGGTCGTCATCAGCCGCGAGACGGTGCTCGACCACGTCTACCCGACGCTCGTCCCGCGGGAGACACCCAAGCGCCAGCCCCGCGAGAAGAGCGCCTAGTCCGTCCACAGCTTGGCGGCGGCGGCCCGAACGACGAACCCAGTTCCGGTCCATGATCAACTTGGAGTTATGGTCGTATTTCGACCGCAAGTCCTAGACGATCAAGCTGCACCTGGGGCGGCAGCGCGGATGCCGCCGATCTGGTCGCCAAGTTCCTCGGCCGCCCGTACTCCTTCGACGCGTTCGGCCAGTGGCTCGCCAAGGCGCCTGAGCGGGTCAGCTGAACCGCACGGCCAGCCGGTCCTCGACCGGGTAGTAACCCAGCCGCGCGTAGATCTTGTTCGACGTCGGGTTGGCCCGGTCCGTGAACAGCACCGGGGTCGCGCCGTCATCGAGGCTGTCGCGGGTGGCCGCCGCTGTGACAGCCGAGCCGTAGCCGCGCCCCCGCTCGGCGGGCGGCGTGTAGACCGGGCCGATCCGCGAGCTGCCCGCGGCCGGCGCTCGCCGGTTGGCGAGTGACACCGGCGCTCCGCCGTCGTCGAGCCACAGCCACGGGCTATCGCTGGCGAGCGCGGCGTCCACGGCGCGCTCGACACCCGCCTCACCGTGGTCGACCTCCTTCGCGAACGCCCGGTACCAGTCGAGCAACAGCGCGAGGTCGGCGACCGTTGCCCGGCGTGGGCCGCCGATGACGCCCGACGGCTCGGTGAGGTGATCGAGGCGAAACAGCCGGATCCCCTGACGGCCGCGCTCGGCGTAGACGCCGAGCGCCGCGACCGCGGCGGCGAGAGCGTCGACGACCGCGGCGAGGCCGGTGAGGCCGGCGACCGCGGGCAGCGCCGAGACCAGCGGGGCCAGTTCGGCGAGATCGACGCTCTCCCACGGGCCGGCGACTACGACGGGGTAGGGCCGGTCGGAACGGACGGCGAGGATGTCCGCGGCGCCTGCCGGGTGGGCGCACCAGCCGGCCGCGCCGTCGTTGCGCAGCGCCTCGATGACGCTGCCGAGGACCGTGTTGCGCACCGGATCGGCCGCGAGCAGCGGCTCGACGAGCGCGATGATCGCCGCGGCGTCGTCGGTGACTTCCAGTGTCATGCAGGGATCATCCCTGCGTCTGCTGTCCGTCCGCCAGGAAATATCAGCCGCCGTTCTCCATAGACTGCGCAGGTGACCGAGACCCCAGCTGCTCGTGCCGAGCTGCCGACCCAGTACGCGCCGGCCGAGGTAGAGGCGCCGCTGTACGAGCGATGGGTCGAGCGCGGGTACTTCACGGCCGATCCGGACGGCGACAAGCCGCCGTACACGATCGTCATCCCGCCGCCGAACGTCACCGGCAACCTGCACCTCGGCCACGCGCTCGAGCACCCGATCATGGACGCGCTGACCCGCCGCGCCCGGATGCGTGGCTACGACGCACTCTGGCTGCCGGGCATGGACCACGCCAGCATCGCGGTGCAGAACCTGGTCGAGCGCCATCTGGCCGAGACCGAGGGCAAGGGCCGCTTCGACTACACCCGCGAGGAGTTCGTCGACAAGGCCTGGGAGTGGAAGGCCGTGCACGGCGGGAAGATCCTCGGCCAGATGCGCCGCCTCGGCGACAGCGTCGACTGGTCGCGTGAACGTTTCACGATGGACGCCGGCCTGTCGCGGGCCGTCCAGACGATCTTCAAGAAGCTTTACGACGACGACCTGATCTACCGTGCCGAGCGGATCATCAATTGGTGCCCGCGCGACCTGACCGCGTTGAGCGACATCGAGGTCGACCACGCCGACGAGCCGGGTGAACTCGTCTCGATCCGCTACGGCGGTTCCGACAGCGGTGCCGAAGCCTCGATCGTGGTGGCGACCACTCGCGCGGAGACGATGCTGGGCGACACTGCCGTCGCGGTGCACCCCGACGACGAGCGCTACCGGCACCTGATCGGCACCGAGGTGCCCCTGCCACTGACCAACCGGCGCATCCCGATCGTCGCGGACGAGCACGTCGACCCGGCATTCGGCACGGGGGCGGTGAAGGTGACGCCGGCGCACGACCCGAACGACTTCGAGATCGGCCGGCGGCACAACCTACCGATGCTGACGATCATGGACGAGCGCGCGGTGATCACCGCACCCGGACCGTTCGCCGGACTGGATCGGCTCGAAGCGCGCTGGGCGATCCTCGCGGCGCTGCGCGAGGACGGGCGCATTGTCGCCGAGAAGCGCCCCTACCTGCACTCGGTCGGGCACTGCTCGCGCTGCGACACCGTCATCGAGCCCCGGCTGTCGCTGCAGTGGTGGGTGCGCGTCGAGACGCTCGCCAAGGCCGCCGGCGACGCGGTGCGCGACGGCCGGGTCGTCATCGAACCCGCCTCGCTCGCGCCACGCTACTTCGCGTGGATCGACGATCTGCGCGACTGGTGCATCAGCCGGCAGCTGTGGTGGGGTCACCGCATCCCGGTCTGGTACTCGCCCGACGGCGAGGACGCCTGCTTCGGTCCGGACGAGACGCCGCCGAGCGGCTGGACGCAGGACGCAGACGTGCTCGACACGTGGTTCTCCGCGGCGCTGTGGCCGTTCTCGACAATGGGCTGGCCCGAGGACACCGCCGACCTGCGCAAGTACTACCCGACGACCGTGCTCGTCACCGGCTATGACATCTTGTTCTTCTGGGTCGTCCGGATGATGATGTTCGGCCAGTATGCGATGGACGGCCAGCCACCTTTCCAGACCGTCCTGCTGCACGGCCTGGTACGCGACAGTTCCGGCAAGAAGATGTCCAAGTCGCGCGGCAACGTCGTCGACCCGTTGCTGTGGATCGACGCCTACGGCGCGGACGCCGTGCGTTTCTCGCTGCTGCAGGGCGCGAATCCCGGCGCGGACCAGGCGATCAACGAGGAGTGGGTCGTCGGAGCCCGCAACTTCTGCAACAAGCTGTGGAATGCGACGCGATTCGCGCTGCTCAACGGCGCGACCGTGTCCGGTGACGTGCCGGAGGTCGTCAGCGTTGCCGACGCGTGGATCCTGTCGCGGTTGCACGCCGTGATCGCCGAGGTCGACGCACTCTATGAACGCTTCGAGTTCGCGAAGATCGCCGACGTGCTCTACCACTTCGCGTGGGACGAGGTCTGCGATTGGTATGTCGAGCTGGCCAAGATCACGCTTGCGGGCCCGTCCGGCGATGACACCCGCCGGGTGCTCGGCGAGGTTCTCGACACGCTGCTGCGGCTGCTGCACCCGATGGTGCCGTTCGTGACCGAGGCGCTGTGGACGGCACTGACCGGCCGCGAATCGGTCGTGATCGCCGACTGGCCGGTGCCCGACGCCGCACGGGCAGATGCCGCCGCCGAGCGCGAGATCGCCGCCGTCCAGGCCGTCGTCACCGAGGTGCGCCGGTACCGCTCCGACCAGGGGGTCAAGCCGTCGCTGCGTGTGCCGGCCCGGCTTACCGGAGCAAGCGGCCGAGAGAGCGCGATCCGCCGGCTGCTGCGCCTGGACGACGTCGATGCCGACTTCGCGCCGACGGCCTCGCTCACGACGGCCGGCGGCGTGCTGGTCGAGTTCGACCTGTCGGGGACGATCGATGTCGCGGCCGAGCGGGCCCGGCTGACCAAGGACCTCGTGGCTGCGCAGAAGGAGCGCGACGTCAACTCGGCCAAGCTGGGCAACGAGGCATTCACCGGGAAGGCACCGGAGGCCGTCATCGGCAAGGTGCGCGACCGGCTCGCGGCCGCCGAGGCCGACATCGCCCGCATCGAGGCCGCGCTCACCGCCCTGCCCTCCGCCTGAGCTCAACGGGTGGGGCGGGCGAAGAGTGCGGGCGACGTAGACTGGCGCGTCGTGGTCACCGAGGCAAATAGGTACGCGGACCTGCTACGCCAGGTCGAGGCCGAGATCACCGGTCGGTGGGGCGAGGGACGCCTTCAGCCGACCAAGGAGCGCATCGAGGCGTTGCTGGACCTGCTCGGCCAGCCGCAGCGCGGCTACCGCGCCATCCATCTGACCGGCACGAACGGCAAGACCTCGACCGCGCGCATGATCGACGAACTGCTGCGCGGGTGCGGGCTGCGCACCGGCCGGTTTACCAGCCCGCACCTTTCGCAGATCACCGAGCGCGTCGCCATCGACGGCGAGCCGATCAGCCCGCGCACGTTCGTGGAGGGCTATCGCGAGATCGCGCCGTACATCGACATCGTCGACGGCCAGTTCGACATCAAGCTGTCCTTCTTCGAGGTGATGGTGGGGCTGGCGTACGCGGTCTTCGCCGACACCCCGATCGACGTCGCCGTCGTCGAGGTCGGGCTCGGCGGCGAATGGGATGCGACCAACACGATCGACGGCGAGGTCGCGGTCGTGACGCCGGTCGATCTCGACCACACGCAGTACCTCGGCGAGACGGTCGCCATGATCGCCGCCGAGAAAGCCGGCATCATCAAGCCCGGCGCGACGGCGATCCTGGCCGCGCAGGATCCGGACGCCGCGGCCGAACTACTGCGCCGGGCGGTGACGGTCGAGGCCTCGGTGGCCCGTGAGGGTCTGGAGTTCGGCGTCGTGGAGCGGCGGGTCGCCGTGGGCGGGCAGGTCGTCACGCTGCAGGGGCTCAGTGGCGTGTACGACGAAATCTTCCTGCCGCTGCACGGCGCGCACCAGGCGCAGAACGCCGCCTGCGCGCTCGCCGCCGTCGAGGCCTTCTTCGGAGTGGGCGCCGAGACCGGGCCGATCGACGCCGACCTGGTACGCGCCGCGTTCGCTGCGACGCGTTCGCCGGGGCGCCTGGAGGCCGTGCGGTCGGCACCGACGATCCTGCTCGACGCCGCGCACAACCCGCACGGCATGGCCGCCTCCGTCGCCGCGATAGCCGAGGCCTTCGACTTTCGCCGGCTGATCGCTGTCGTCGGCGTGCTCGTCGACAAGGACGTGCTGGGCATGCTCGGCGCGCTCGAGCCGGCCGTCGACGAGATCGTCGTGACCCAGACGTCGTCGGTGCGCGCGATGAGCGCCGACGACCTGGCCGCCCATGCCGTCGCGGTCTTCGGCGCGGAGCGGGTGACGGTCGAGGCGCGCCTGGACGATGCGCTGGAGACGGCCGTGCGCCTGGCAGAGGAGACCGACGACGGTGTGCTCTCCGGCGTCGGCGTGCTCGTCACCGGATCGGTCGTGACCGCCGGCGAGGCTCGCGTCCTGCTGGGCACAATCCAGTGATGAGCGCTTGCGCGAAGAGCCGGGCAGCTTGATGGCCGAGCCGACAGAGGAGCAATTCGCCGAACGGGCGAGGCGCGCGAATAAGGCGACCCGGGGCGCCCTGGCCGCCATCCTGGCGCTGGAGGCCCTGGTCGTGCTGCTGGTGCCGCGGGCCATCGCGTACACCGCAGCCGGCCTCGGCGGCACGAAGACCGGGCTGCTGATCGGCCTCGCGGCGCTGATGGTGGCCGGCGCCGCGCTACTGCGCCGTCCCTGGGGCATCGGGCTGGGCTCGCTGCTACAACTGGCGTTCATCCTCACCGGCATCGTGCTGGCCGTGATGTTCGTGATCGCGGCGATCTTCGCGACCATCTGGCTGTACCTGCTCAACCTGCGCCACGACCTGGTCGGCACGCCCGGCGGCGTGCGAATGCTGGTGTCCTGAGCGGGCGGCGCGACAGTTAGGCTGCCCGACGTGACTGAGCACGCCACCGAACGCACGCTGATCCTGGTCAAGCCCGACGGCGTCGGGCGCGGCCTGACGGGGGAGGTTCTCCGACGGATCGAGGCGAAGGGTTACCGCCTGGTCGCCGTCGAGCTGCGCACCGCCACCCCGGAACTGCTCGCCCAGCACTACGTCGAGCACCAGGGCAAGCCCTTCTACCAACCGCTAGTCGACTTCATGCTCTCCGGTCCCGTCCTCGCCCTGGTTGCCGAAGGGCACCGCGTCATCGAGGGGTTCCGCGCGCTGGCCGGCGCCACCGACCCCACGGCCGCCGCACCCGGAACGATCCGCGGTGATCTGGGGCGCGACTGGGGACTGGGCGTGCAGCAGAACCTCGTGCACGGCTCGGACTCGCTGGAGTCCGCCGCACGCGAACTCGGGCTGTGGTTCCCGACGATCTGAGCGACCTCCGTCGCCACATTGGTCACACCCGTCACGCGCCGCCCGCGCGTGGCAACCCGATTTCACGCGCATTGAACCATACGATCTCGGCAGACTTCCCTAATTTTCGAAGGGCTTGCGCCGTGACGTTTACCCCGCTGGCACGGCTGTCGCTGGTGTCCAAGCGCGGTGGCGACCTGCTCGGTGGCGACCTCGCGGTCGACCTCGGCACCGCGAACACCCTGGTGTACGCCCGCGGTCGCGGGATCATGCTCAACGAGCCGTCGGTGGTTGCCGTCGACACGTCGACGAACTCGGTTGTCGCGGTCGGTGCCGAGGCCAGGCGGATGATCGGCCGCACGCCCGGGCACATCAGGGCCGTGCGCCCCCTGCAGGACGGCGTCATCGCCGATTACGACGTCACCGCCGAGATGCTGCGCTACTTCGTGCGCAAGGTGCTGCACCGGCGTGGGATGTTCACCGGCCCGCGGGTCGTGGTGTGCGTGCCGAGCGGGATCACCAGCGTCGAGCAGCGCGCCGTCAGCGAGGCGGTCTACGCGGCCGGCGCTCGGCGAGTGCACATCATCTCCGAGCCGATGGCCGCCGCGATCGGTGCCGGGCTACCCGTGAACCAGCCGTCCGGGTCGATGGTCGTCGACATCGGCGGCGGCACGACGGAGGTGGCGATCCTCGCCCTCGGCGGGATCGTGGCATCGACGAGCCTGCGGGTCGCCGGCAACGCACTCGACACCGCGATCGTCGATCATGTGCGTGCCGAATTCTCGCTGCTCATCGGCGAGCGCACCGCCGAGGAGCTGAAGATTTCGCTCGGCTCGGCGTTCCCGGTGGCCGGCCCGAAGAATGCGGAAATCCGCGGCCGCGACGTAGCCACCGGCCTGCCGCGCAACGTCAGCATCTCCGGTGACGAGCTGCGCAAGGCGATGGACCCGCCCGTGGCGCGCATCGTCGCCGCGGTCCGCTCGACGCTGGACCGCTGCCCCCCCGAGCTGTCCGGCGACCTCGTCACGTGCGGCATCGTCCTCACCGGCGGGGGTGCCCTGCTGCGCGGCCTCGATGCCCGGCTGCAGCACGAGATCGGCATCCCGGTGCTGGTCGCGGACCGGCCACTCGACTCGGTCGTGCTCGGCACCGGGACCGTCGTCGAACATTTCGAGCAACTGCAGAAGGTCGTCGTCGACGGCCACCGCCGTTAGCCGTTCGGGATGCGGCGGTTGACCCGGCGGCAGCGAGTGGCCGCGATCGTGCTTGCGGCGCTGGCCGTGTGCTTCCTCACCCTCGACCTCGGCGGGGGCGGGCTGCGCTCGGCGCATTCGGGCGTACGCGGCTCGCTCGGCTCGCTCTACCGTGGCACCGACGCCGTGCTCGGACCAGCACTGCGCTTCGTGCAGGGCATCCCGTCGGCGGGCACGAGCCACTCGCGCATCGCGGCACTGAAGCACGAGAACGCCGCGCTGCGCGGCCGGATCGCCGCGGCCGAGTCCGATCGCACGACGCACGCCCAGCTCGCCCGGCTGCAACTCGCCGCGAGCTCCGGCGGATACCGGATCCTGCCCGGCCGAGTGATCGCGCTGGGACCGGGCGAGGGCTTCGACTGGACGGTGACCCTCGATGCGGGCACCAGCACCGGGATCCGCGTCGACCAGACCGTCACCGACGGCGCGGGGCTTGTCGGGCGGGTGCTCCACGCGGACGCCTCGAGTTGCGTGGTCCTGCTCGGCGCCGATCCCGGCTCGGGCGTGGGGGTTCGGGACCTGCGCACCGGACAGGTCGGCGTCGCCACGGGCCGCGGTTCGCACGGCTTCACGTTCGTGCCGCTCGATCCGAATGCGGTCATCCGGGTCGGCGACAGGCTGGCCACCGGCCCGACCGGGTCGACCAGCTTCGTCGGCGGGCTCGCGGTCGGGACGGTCGCCTCGGTGCGAACCTCCGCCGACGGCACGACGCGCGCCACGGTACGGCCGACGGTCTCGCCGACCGGGCTCGATCTCGTCGGCGTGATTCTCCTCGGCGGGCAGGCGGCCTCGCCGCGTGCGGCACTCACCCCCTCGCCGCAGGCGAGCAACCTGGGAGCGCCCAGATGACCCGTGGCCGGTTCGCTGCGGCGCTGGCCGCCTTACTCACCGCGTTGCTGCTGCAGGGAACCCTCGTCGGACCGCTCGCGATGTCGGTGCCGGTGAGCCTGCCTGCCGTCCTCGTCGCCGCGGTCGCCCTCGTCGACGGACCGGCCACGGGCATGTCGTTCGGCTTCACGGTCGGCCTGTTCGCCGATCTCGGCTCGAGCCACCCGGCCGGCGTGCTCGCGCTGAGCTGGCTGGGTCTTGGTGTGGTGTGTGGCCTGGCCGGCGACCGGCACACGGTGCGCGGCGACGCAGCGGTGGCGGCCGTCTTCTGCACGCTGGCCGCGGTGTTCGCTACCGGGCTGCTGGCCGTCGTCCACGCCGGCGGGGCCACGGCCTGGCTGGCGGTGCCAGCCGGGCTGGGCGATGCGCTGCTCGCGCTCGCCGTCATACCTACCGTGCGGGGCTTGCTCGGCACCGATAGGTTGCGCGCGCGGCGTGCGCTCGTGGGAGAGCTCGGCCTCGGGTCGCCCCGTGGCTAACCGGCGGCGGCGCGACCCTGGTGCGAGCAGGATCACGGTCATCGTCGTGCTTGTCGTGTCGATGGTGCTGACCTTGGCCGGCCGGCTCTACTACGTGCAATTGCTCGACCCGAACAAGCCCGTGCAGACGGCCGGTCGCCTGCACGACGGGACGATTGTCGTTCCGGCGCCGCGCGGCCAGATCCTCGACGCCCGCGGCCGGGTGCTCGTCGACAACACCGCGACACGGGTCCTGACCGTCAACCGCGAGACGCTGCTGGCGCAGCCGGACCAGGGCACGTCGGTGCTCACGAGGCTCGCCGGCCTGCTGAAGACGACGCCTGCGAAGCTGGCCAAGCAGATCACGCCGTGCTCGCCGACGGTGCCCGCGCCGTGCTTCACCGGGCAGCCCTTCGATCCAGTTCCGGTGGCCACGAACGCCTCGACTGCGGTCGCGCTCGCGGTGAGCGAGCACCGAGAGCAGTTCCCCGGCGTCGCGCTCGACACCGTCACCCTGCCGAACTATCCCGGCGCGACGCTCGCGGCGCACGTGCTTGGCTATACCGGCGAGGTCACGGCGGCCGACAAGAAGCGCAATGCCACCCTGACCGACGCAGACACGATCGGGCGCAGCGGCCTGCAGGCGCAGTACGACGCGGTGCTGCGTGGCACCGACGGAAAGCAGATCGTGCGGTTGAACCCGCAGGGCACCGTTGCCGGAGCCGGCGCGGACGTGCCTGCAGTGCAGGGCGACACGCTCGTCACCAGCATCGACGTCGATGTTCAGAGTCTTGCCGAGAAGTCGCTGGCGCAGCAGATCGCCGACTCGCGCCGGAAGGGCAGGCGAGCCACATCGGGCGCCGTGATCGTGATGGATCCCAACACCGGGCGGGTGATCGCGGCTGCGAGCTACCCGACGTACAACCCGCAGCAGTTCATCGGGAGCATCTCCAAGGCGAACTACGCCGCCCTGACTGCGGCCGGCGCCAACGACCCGCTGCTCGGTCGCGCGATCGCCGGGCAGTACGCGCCGGGCTCGACATTCAAGCTGATCACCACATCATCGCTGGTCACGCATCACGAGGTCTCGCTCGACGGCACCTACCCGTGCCCGGGCTCGCTGGCGATCGACGGGCGGGTGAAGACGAACTACGATTCGGAGTCCTTCGGTTACCCGATCACGCTGCGGGATGCGCTCGGCTATTCCTGCGACACGTTCTTCTACGCGCCGACCGCCGCCGAGTACTACGCCGACCAGGCCCGCATCGCCGCCGGGCAGCGCCCGCACGAGTACCTCCAGAAGACGGCGGCCGCGTTCGGCATCGGCCGCGCGCCGGGGATCGACCTGCCGGCGACCGAGCAGGCGTCGGGCAGCTACGCAGACCGCGAGACCCGGTTGGCCCGCTGGAGAGCCAACCGGGCCCAGTACTGCAAGGACGCCAAGAGCGGTTTCCCGAACGAAGCGGATCCGGCGCAGCGTGCCTACCTGACCGCGCTGGCGGCGGAGAATTGCACGGACGGCTGGCGTTACCGCGCCGGTGACAACGCCGACATGGCGATCGGCCAGGGCGAGACCACGCTGTCGCCGCTCCAACTTGCCCTCGCGTACTCGGCCATGCTCAACGGCGGCAAGATCTGGGAACCAACGCTCGGCTGGGCAGTCGTGAACGGCGCGGGCAAGGTCGTCAAGACCATCAAGGCCAAGGTCCACAACACCGTGCCGGTCAGCTCGAAGGTGTTCGACTACATCACCGACTCGCTGGACTTCAGTCGTGGCTGGGCCGTGTCGGGTGCCTTCGCGTACCTGGCTTCCCCATACCAGGCGCTGCTCGGCGGCAAGACCGGCACGGCCGAGGTGTTCGGGAACCAGGACACCTCGTGGCTCACGACGTGGGGCCCGACCAGCAAGGACGCCCGCGGCGACACCCGGGCCCGGTTCGTCGTCGTCGGCATGGTGGAGCAGGCCGGCACCGGCGCCACCGCCGCGGGCCCGATGCTCAAGCGCATCTGGGACGGCCTGCTCGGCGCGAACGGTCCGGCGATCATTCCGAAGTCGAGGCCCGAGACCGTGGTGCCGACAATCGGGCCGCAGGTGCGCGTCACGTCCTCGCCGGCACCGCATCAGCCTGCCGCGCACGGTGATCGGCAGCAGCCCGATGCCGTCCCCACCCGCGCGCCTCGCACCGGGGCGGGCCGATGACGCTGCTCGCGCGCGACCCCCGCGCGCCCTTCGTCCTGACGCCGTCGGTGATGCCGCTCGAGCGCCGGGCGCGAGGCTATGACTGGGTGCTAATCGCGACGGCGTTGGCGCTCTCGCTCACCGGCGCGATGCTGGTGTGGGCAGCGACGCGGGATGCGTCGCGTGCGCAGGGCGCCAACCCGCAGGGCTTTCTCTACCGGCACCTGTTCAACCTCTTCCTCGCGGCCGTGCTGATGATGGCGGCGTCGCGGCTGGACGCCCGGCTGCTGCGGCTGTTCGGCCCGGTCGTGTACGTCGGCAGCCTGGTCGGGTTGGGGGCCGTGTTCGTCGTCGGTTCGACGGTGAACGGTGCGCACGCCTGGATCCGCCTCGGCGGTGGTTTCGAGCTGCAGCCGTCTGAGTTCATGAAGCTCGGCCTGATCGTCGGCATGGCCGTCCTGTTCACCCAGCGCGGCGCGGACCGTGACGATGACGCCCCGCCCACCACGCTCGATGTGCTGATGGCGATCGGTCTGGTCGCGGTGCCGCTGGGCATGGTCATGCTGCAGCCGGACCTCGGCTCGGCGATGGTGTTGGCCTCGGCGGCGTTCGGTGTTCTCATCGCCGCGGGCGTGCGGGCCCGCTGGACGATCGGTCTGCTGGTACTGGCCGTCGTTGTCGCGGTGCTGGCAGTCAAGGGCGGGTTGCTTGCCGACTACCAGCTCGCGCGTTTCACGTCGTTCACCCATCCCGGCCGTGACATACAGGGCGCCGCCTACAACGTCACACAGGCGCACATCGCGATTGCGAACGGCGGGCTGTTCGGTACCGGCCTGTTTCACGGCCCCCAGACCAATGGTGGATTCGTCCCCGAACAGCAGACCGACTTTGTCTTCTCTGTTGCCGGCGAGGAGTTCGGTCTGCTCGGCGGCGCGGCGCTGATCGCGCTATTCACGTTGCTGTGCTGGCGCGGGCTGCGCATCGCCACCGAGGCGGACCGGGCTGGGCGGCTGGTCGCCGTCGGCGTCGTCTGCTGGATCGCGTTTCAGGCGTTCCAGAACATCGGCATGAACCTCGGCCTGACGCCGGTCACCGGGCTGCCCCTGCCCTTCGTGTCCTACGGTGGCTCGTCGATGTTCGCGCAGGGCATGGCGATCGGTCTACTGCAGGCTGTCCGTCGCCACTCCTCTCGCCGTTGACCCCGCCATCGTCATTGCGGGCCGGAACTAGGGACTCTCGCGGGGTCAAAGGCGCGGGTTGACCGTCCGACAATCGTCGTTCCGACGCTGGCGGTCACGACCATGACGAGCGCGACGAGCAGGACACCGGTGAGGTGCTGGCTGAGCACGATCACTCCGGCGAGCGCGGCGACGGCGGGCTCCAGGCTCATCAACAGGCCGAACGTCGACGCCGACAGTCGCCGCAACGCGACGATCTCGAGCGAGTAGGGGATCAGCGACGAGAGCAGCGCGACGACCAGCCCACCGGCGAGCACGCCCGGCTGCCCGAGCGCCGTGCCGCCCTCGACGACGCCGGCCGGGATGACCAGCAGGGTGCCGATGCCGAGGGCGATAGCCAAGCCGTCCAGTGCGGCGAACGATGCGCCGACGCGTTTGGACAGCAGGATGTAGGCCGCCCAGCAGGTGCCGGCGACCAGCGCGAGCAGCACCCCGAGGGCGCTGACGCCGTGGTGATCGCCGCGCAACGCGAGCAGCGCGACGCCGCCGCCGGCGAGCACGACCCAGATGAGGTCCAGCGCGCGCCGCGAGCCGCCGACGGCCACCGCGAGCGGCCCGACGAACTCGATCGTCACCGCGACGCCGAGCGGCAGCCGGTCCAGCGCCTCGTAGAAGCTCCAGTTCATCCCGCCGAGGACGAGGCCGAACGCGATCGCGGCGCCGAGGTCGGCCCGGGTGCGGCCACGCAGCGAGGGCCGGCTGATCGCGAGCAGGACGAGCGCCGACAACGCGAGCCGCAGCAGCACCACGCCGCCCGGGCCGGCCTGCGCGAACAGCTTGTCCGCGAACGCAGAGCCGAACTGCACCGACGCGATGCTGCCGAACAGCAGCAACTGCGGGGGCGGCATACGCACACTCCCGATCCTCGCAGAGCCCGCCGACCCCGCTTTGACCCCGCCAGCGTCGCTGGAGAGCCGCCGCCGCGACGCTCGCGGGGTCAAAGGCGAGCGGTGGAACACGTAGCATCGACCAACGTGAGCGTCGAGTCCCTGTTCCCACGCCTGGAACCCCTGCTGCCGCGCGTCAGTAAGCCGATCCAGTACGTCGGCGGCGAGCTGAACGCTCGCGTCAAGGACTGGGACGCCGTCGCGGTCCGCTGGGCCCTGATGTACCCCGACGCGTACGAGGTGGGCCTGCCCAACCAGGGCGTGCAGATCCTGTACGAGGTCATCAACGAGCGCGAGGACGCGCTGGCCGAGCGCACCTACTCCGTCTGGCCCGATCTCGAGGCGCTGATGCGCGAGCACGGCATCGGCCAGTTCACTGTCGACGCGCACCGTCCGGTCGCCGCGTTCGACCTGTTCGGCATCTCGTTCTCCACCGAACTCGGTTACACCAACATGCTCAACGCG
>DAITQD010000071.1:5262-14105 GCA_036833255.1 Jatrophihabitantaceae bacterium | reverse complement strand
GACGACGGAAGGTACTTGATCGGCACTTAATACAGCCCTGTTCAGACTGCTTACCAGGTCGTATCATCGAGGGGTGGCCACCATCCCGCTGACCGATGCCAAGGCCCGTCTCAACGAGCTCGTCGAGGCGACCGCGCTCACCCACGAGCGTGTGACGATCACCCGGCACGGTCGCCCCGCTGTGGTGCTCATCGCCGTCGAGGATCTCGAAGCGATGGAGGAAACCCTGTTCTGGCAAGCCCAGCCCGGCGTACACCAAGACATCGACTCCGGCCGAGCCGCTGCACCAGCGGACCTGTACGAAGAGGCCGTCGTGCGCCGACGCTACGGCGTCGGAAGCGCCCGGTGAACAGATTCAATCCGGTCTGACGGCGATCCGACGCCATGAAGTAACGACCAGTTACTTCCCGAAAGGGATCGACCGAGCATGACTGGAGACCCTGCAGAACCCGAGGCAGCAGGCCCCGACGAGCATGGGTGGACGGTGCGACTGGCCGCGTCCGCCATCCGCGACCTGGACGCCGTGCCGCCGCGCGTCACGCCAGCGATCATCGAGTTCCTGTTCGGCCCACTGGCCGACAATCCCCACCGCGTCGGCAAGCCATTACGCGATGATCTCGCAGGCTCCTTCGCGGCCCGCCGCGGCTCCTACCGAGTGCTGTATGACATCAACGACGACGAGCGAGTAGTCCGGGTGTTCCGGGTCGCCAGCCGAGCCAGCGCGTACCGGCGTCGATAGGACGATCCACGACGGGGGCCCGCGACAGCTTCAGGTGGTCCGCTCGGTGCGCACCGCCGGCGATGGCGCGGGCCAGTGCACCACCGGGGACAGACTCGTCGTTGGGAACATGCCTGGGACCCGGAATCCAGGGCTTCTGTTGGTAAATAATTGGGGGGAGCCGACCCTCGGACGGTGTGCCGGATGCTGAAACATGGGCCGGTATGAATCCGTCATTTCGGGCTGGCTAAAACGGAGATATTAGGATAAATGTGGGCAAGGGGGGAGTTGAACCCCCACGTCCTTTCGGACACACGGACCTGAACCGTGCGCGTCTGCCATTCCGCCACTTGCCCGGCACCGCGCCGTGCAGACGCGGCTGATTGACCAGCCGAAACGGTAGCACGGACAAGGGGCCCGCTCGGGCGGCGGTCAGGGGGCCGCCCAGTAGACTCCGCGGGGCGTGTGACGACGCGCGCACGTGAACGATGCCGTCCGGAGGAGGTCCACGTGAGCCTGGCTCAACGGTTCGAACGCCGCCTCGAGGGCCTCGTCGGCGGAGCCTTCGCGCGCGTCTTCAAGGGCCAGGTCGAGCCGGTGGAAGTCGGCTCGGCGCTGCAGCGCGAGGCTTCCGACAAGCGCAACGTCATGGGCAACGGCCAGGTGCTCGCGCCGAACCGCTACCGGGTCACATTGTCCACCTCCGACCACGAGCGCCTCGCACCGTGGGAGGTGCAGCTGACCAGCTCGCTGGCCGAGTTGGTGCAGGAATACCTGGACGAGAACCGCTGGAGCACGATCGGCGACATCGAGGTCTATCTGGCGTGCGATGACCAGCTGCACACCGGGGTCTTCGGGGTCGCGTCCCGGATGGAGCCGAAGGCACCACCGCGGCGGCGCCCGCAGGACTCGATGTCGCTGCCGGTCGTGCCGGGCGCGGCGGTCGGCGAGTATGCGCACCCGTTCTCGCCCAGCCACCACCCCTACGCGCCAGTCTCCGTCGGGGCCGTGCCCGCACCGGCGCCGTTGCCCCCGCACCCGGCGTCGCCCGCACCCCCGCTTGCGCACGCCGCGCACGCCGCGCCGTCGGCGCCGACGGCTGCGCCGCGCCAGGGCCGCGCCCCGTCCATGGTCGTCGACGAGACCAACCAGCGTTTCGACCTTCGTGTCGGCAGCAATGTCGTCGGCCGCGGCACCGACGCCGACCTCCAGCTGCTCGACCAGGGAATCTCCCGCCGCCACCTCGACATCCAGTTCGACGGCAACTTCGCCACCGCCTACGACCTCGGCTCGACGAACGGCACGTCCGTCAACGGTCACGAGGTCGGCAGCCAGCTGCTGCGCCATGGCGACGTGGTGCGTGTCGGCCACACGCGGCTCGTCTTCCATCAGGAGCGGGTGTGACGGGCGGATGAATTCAGCCCTGGCAGTGCAGTTGATGCGCTTCGGCTTCCTGGCGCTGCTGTGGCTGTTCGTCTTCGCCTCGATTCGGGTGATTCGCGGAGACCTGCTCACGAGCGGTCAGCCGCGCGTCTCCACCCCACCACCGGCGCGACGAAGAGGCGGCCGCGGCGCTGCGCCGAGCGCGCCCAGCGGACCACGCGCGGCGACCCATCTGCTGGTCACCGCGGGTGACCTGATGGGCACCCGAATCAGCCTCACCGGCGCGCCCGTCCTGATCGGCCGCGCCAGCGACTCGACGCTCGTGCTCACCGACGACTACGCGAGCACCCGACACGCACGGATCAGCCTGCAGGACGACAGGTGGGTGGCCGAGGACCTTGGCTCGACGAATGGCACCTATCTCGGCCAGCGCAAGCTCGACGGGCCGGTGCCGATGGAGATGGGCGTCCCGCTGAGTATCGGCAAGACGGTGTTGGAGCTTCGCTGAATAATGGCCCTCATACTGCGCTACGCGGTGCGTTCGGACCTCGGTCTCGTGCGCTCCAACAACGAGGACTCCGTGTACGCGGGCCCTCGGCTGCTCGCGATCGCTGACGGCATGGGCGGGCACGCTGCCGGCGAGGTCGCGAGCAAGATCGTCATCGGCGCGCTCGAAGGGCTCGACGAAGACCGTTCGGTCGGCGAGCTGACGGGTGCCCTACGCGCGGCCGTGCTCGACGCCAACCGGCGCATCGCTGAGGCCGTCGAGAAGAGCAGGGAACTCGAGGGCATGGGCACGACGCTCACGGCTTTGCGCTTCTCGGGCTCGCAGGTCGGTCTGGTCCACGTCGGCGATTCGCGCGGTTATGTCATGCACGGCGGCCAGCTCTCGCAGATCACCCATGACGACACCTACGTCCAGAGCCTCGTCGACTCGGGCAGGCTCACTCCCGACGAAGCGAAGGATCACCCCCGAAAGTCGGTGATTCTGCGCGCGTTGATGGGCAGCGACGTCGAGCTCGACGTGTCGATCCGGGAGGCGCGGGCCGGCGACCGCTATCTGCTGTGCACCGATGGGCTGACCGACGTGGTCACCGCCGAGACGATCGCTGAGACGCTGCGGATCGCCGACCCGCAGGAGAGTGCCGACCGGCTCGTCGAGCTCGCCTTGCGCGGCGGCGGCCCGGACAACGTCACCGTCATCGTCGCCGACGTCGTCAACGCCCGCGTCGGCGACCATATCGACGACCTGCCCGTTATCGCCGGCGCGTTCGTCGACCCGGCCGGGGCCGATGTGCCCGGCGCCGACAGTGCCGCCGAGCGGGCCGCACGCCTGGCCCGCCCGAAGAAGAGTCAGCCGAGCGAACCCGACAAACCCGGCCGTCGCCGCCGGCCCCGGCGCACGTTCCTCGTGGTGACGGGCATTCTGGCCCTGCTGGTCGCTGGGCTAGGGGTCGGTTACCGGCTCACCCAGTCGTACTACTTTGTCGGTCGCGACGGCACCGGGGTTGCGATCTTCCGTGGCGTCAACACGGAGTTCGGGCCGCTGAAGTTCTTCAATGTCTTCAAGAACACCGATCTGGCGGTGGCCGATCTCCAGCCCGCAGTGCGCTCGCAGGTACAGGGCGGCATCAACGCCCACAACGAGGGTGATGCCGAGAAGATCGTGACGCGGCTGCACGACCAGCTGTTGCCGATCTGCATCCTCGCAGGGCCATCCCCAACGCCAACGCCAACGCCAACGCCAACGCCCACACCCACGGCCACGGCCACCCGCTCGGCCAGCAGGAGCGCGCACCCGTCGAGCGGAGCCCAGACGTCTGCGCCCGGCACAACGGCCACGACGAGCGCACTTCCGAGCACCAGCACCAGCACCAGCACCGGCACCACGGAGAGCTCGTCCACTGCGCCGAGCCCGCAGCCCAACGTCGATTGCCGGCCCGCGTGATGGCCGCCGTCGGTGCACCGCTGCGCGTCCCGACCCGACGCAATGCCGAGCTCGTCCTGCTCGGCTTCGCAGTGCTGATCGTCGTCGCCGCCGAGGCCGCTGTCGAGGCCACCCGCGACGGGCGCATCTCGTCCCGCCTGATCACCTACGCCGCCGTGCCGCTCGTCATCGGGCTGGTCACGCATCTCGTCATCCGCAAGGTCGCGCGCTACGCCGACCCGCTGCTGCTGCCGATCGTCGTGCTGCTCAACGGTCTCGGCCTGGTCATGATCCACCGGCTCGACTTGGGGCTGAAGCAGCAGGCGGCCGAGGGCGGCGCGGCGTTCGACGGGCCAGCGGCGCCCACCCAGGTGCTCTGGACGGCGCTGGGCGTGCTGCTGTTCGTCGCGCTGCTCGTCGTAGTCCGCGACCATCGGGTGCTGCAGCGCTACGCCTACACGCTCGCGCTCATCGGGGTGTTCTTCCTGGTCCTGCCCGCAGTGCTCCCAGCCCGGTTCAGCGAGGTCAACGGCGCCCGCATCTGGATCCGGGTGGCCGGTTTCTCCCTGCAGCCGGGCGAGTTCGCGAAGATCCTGCTGACGATCTTCGGGGCGTCCTATCTCGTCGCCAAGCGCGACGTCCTCGCCCTGGCCGGCAAGCGCTTCCTCGGCATCGACTTCCCGCGGGGGCGCGACTTCGGCCCGCTCCTGGCCGCCTGGCTCGTCTGCATCGGCGTGCTCGTCCGGGGCCACGACCTCGGCACGTCGCTGATGTTCTTCGGCCTGTTCATCGTGCTGCTGTACGTGGCCACCGAACGCGCCAGCTGGGTGATCGTCGGCGCGGTGCTCTTCGCCGGCGGCGCCTACCTCTCCTACCAGCTGTTCGGCACGGTGCAGGTCCGCGTCGGCGTCTGGCTACACGCGTTCTCACCCGCACACGTCGCCAACGGCTACCAGCTGCGTCAGTCCCTGTTCGGCCTCGGCACGGGCGGCATCTTCGGCACCGGTCTCGGCGGCGGGCACCCCGAGCTCGTGCCGCTGCCGGCCACTGACTTCATCGTCTCCTCCTTCGGCGAGGAGATCGGCCTGTTCGGCCTCGTCGGGCTGCTGATGCTCTACGCCCTGTTCGTCGCGCGGGGGCTCGCGGCAGGGCTGGCCGTGCGCGACGCTTTCGGCAAGCTGCTCGCGACCGGACTCGCGTTCCTCGTCGCGCTGCAACTGTTCGTCGTCGTCGCAGGAGTCACCAGGTTGCTTCCGGAGACCGGACTGACGACCCCATTTCTGTCCTACGGCGGTTCGTCCCTGCTCGCGAACTACGCATTGCTCGCCTTGCTGCTTCGGGTGTCCGACGCCGCGCGTCGCCCGGCGACGGTGGCGCCGAGCAAGGCGACACCCAACCCGGAACCGGTCCCCGTATGAACCGCCCGATCCGCAAGGTGGCCCTGGCCCTGCTCGTGTTGCTCGCGGCCATGTTCGTCAACTTGAACTTCGTACAGGTAGTCAAGGGCGGCGCATACCGCAACGACCCCGACAACAGACGGGTGCTGCTCGCCGAGTACTCCAACCCGCGGGGGCAGATCGTCGTGCAGGGCACGGCCATCGCCACGTCGAAATCCACGCAGGACGAGCTGAAGTACCTGCGCACCTATGCATACGGTCCCGAGTACGCCGCGGTGACCGGGTACTACTCGTTCATCTACGGCACGAATGCGCTGGAGAACGCCGAGAACAGCGTGCTCTCGGGGAACGACCCGCGCTTGTTCGGCTCCCAAGTGGCCGACCTGTTCACCGGCGGTAATCCCCGAGGCGGCAGTGTCGAGCTCACGCTGAACAAGGCCGCGCAGGATGCCGCGTACAAGGCGATGCGCAACGAGAACGGCACCTTCCGGCGCGGTGCGGTGGTCGCGCTCGACCCGACCACTGGTGCGATCCTGGCGGTGGTTTCGACGCCGTCCTACGACCCGAACAAGCTCAGCACGCACAACCCGACCAGCAACGCGAGCTACTACGGGTCGTTGCAGCCAAAGAAGGGGGACGTGAATCCGGCCAACCCCCTGTTGAACAGGGCCTTCAACCAGATCTACGCGCCCGGTTCGGTGTTCAAGGTCATCGATGCCGCCGCGGCGCTGAAGGCGGGTATCAAACCAACCCAGCAGATACCGGCGGTCACCTCCTACTGGCCGCTCGAGCCGAAGAAGACGACCCCGTGCCCGGCCAACCACCAGGGGGCCTGCGTCCAGAACTTCGCGGGCGAGACCTGCAACAACGGCACGACCGCCACCCTCGAGTTCGCCTTCGCGAAGTCGTGCAACACCGCGTTCGCGCAACTGGCCGTCGCCAAGCTCGGCAGCAAGGCGATCAAGGACGAAGCCGCCCTGTTCGGTTTTGACGGCGGGCAGCTCGACGTCCCGCTGGGCGTGTCGCGATCGACGGTCGGCACGGACGCCGTCCTGGCGGACAAGGCGGCCTTGGCGCAGACATCGTTCGGCCAGCGCGACGTGCGCATGACGCCGCTGCAGGGCGCGATGATCTCAGCCGCGGTCGCCAACCATGGCACGCTGCTGCAGCCATACCTCGTCCAGAAAGAGCTCAGCTCGAACCTGTCGGTGCTCACCGACACCAAGCAGACCCAGGTGAACCAGGTCATCGACCCGACCCTTGACGAGGACCTGAAGGCGATGATGCAGGGCGTCATCACCAGCCCCGAGGGAACCGGTCAGGCGGCGAATATTACCGATATCCCCGGCGTTACGGTCGGCGGCAAGACGGGTACCGCCGACACCGGGATCTTCGAACACGGCAAGGAGACCCCGCCGCACGCGTGGTTCTCCGGCTACGCCCTGCAGAACGGCAACCCGAAGATCGCCGTCGCTGTCATCATCGAGAACGGCGGCGTCGACGGCAACGAGACGACGGGTGGGCTCGCGGCGGCACCCGTGGCCAAGGCCGTGATGGAGGCCTACTTGAAGTCCGGAGCAGGTCAGTGATCATGACCGCGACAGCGACACGCAATACGAGCAGTGAGGACGAACTATGACGCAGGCCCGACTGGTCGGCGGCCGGTACGAGCTCGGTGAGCTCATCGGCTACGGGGGCATGGCCGAGGTGCACCGCGGGCGCGACATCCGGCTGGGCCGCGAGGTCGCGATCAAGGTGCTGCGCGCCGACCTTGCCCGCGACCCGTCCTTCCTGAACCGCTTTCGTCGTGAGGCTCAGGCCGCGGCCGGCCTGAACCATCCGTCGATCGTCTCGGTCTATGACACCGGTGACGGTCACGGCGACGGCCACGAGGGCACCGCGATGCCCTATATCGTCATGGAGTACGTCGAAGGGCGCACGCTGCGCGACGTCCTCAGGGCCGAGGGACACCTGCCGGCCCGCCGCGCGATGGAGATCGTCGCCGACGTCTGCGGGGCGTTGGACTTCAGTCACCACAACGGCATCGTGCACCGCGACATCAAACCGGCCAATGTGATGATCACCCAGGCCGGCGCGGTCAAGGTGATGGACTTCGGCATCGCGCGTGCGCTCGCCGACAATGCCGCGACCGTGACGCAGACAGCCAACGTCATCGGCACCGCGCAGTACCTGTCGCCGGAGCAAGCCCGCGGCGAGACGGTCGATGCTCGCTCGGACGTCTACTCCACCGGCTGCCTGCTCTACGAACTCATCACGGGCGCACCGCCGTTCCAGGGCGACTCGCCGGTCGCGGTTGCCTACCAGCACGTGCGCGAGAACGCGAGCGCTCCGTCGACCCGCAATCCCGAGGTGCCGGCGGCGCTGGACTCGATCGTGATGAAAGCGCTGGCGAAGAACCAGCTCAACCGCTATCAGACGGCCGGCGAGATGCGCACCGACCTGCAGCGGGCGCTGGCCAACCAGCCGGTCGCGGCCGAGGCGGTCATGTCCGACGCCGAACGCACCCAGTTCATCGCCCGCACGCCCCCGCCGCCGGTCGCGCTCGCGCACCGCGACGACGACTACGTTCGCGACCCCGGTAACGAGCGGCGCACCGGCCTGGTCTGGGTCGCTGTCGTCGCCGCGCTGCTGCTCGTGATCGGGGCTGGGACCTACGCGATCTTCGTTCTCGGCAAGAGCGACAACAAGACGAAGACGTACGCCGTCCCTTCCCTCGTGGGCCAACTGCCCGCGGCTGCCGAGGACGCGCTGAAGAAGGCGCACTTTGTTCCGCACAAAGGTGAAGACTCGAACGGCCCGTGCATCGACAACACGAAGGTCCGCGAGGGCCACGTCTGCCTGCTCGACCCGGCGCCCGGCACCCAGCTCAAGGACGGTTCGGGCGTCACCTACCAGCTGTTCACGCCGAAGACGGTGCAGGTGCCGGCCCTGATCGGGTTGCAGTACAGCGAGGCGGCCACCAAACTCAACGACCTCGGCCTGAAGGCTGCCCGGAAGGCGGTCAACACGTCGGACCCAGCCGGCCAGGTCACCGCGCAGAGCAAGGACCCCTTCGCTTCGGTTGCCCTTGGCCAGACGATCACGCTCTCGGTCTCGACCGGCAAGGTAAATCTTCCCGACGTTCGCAACAAGAAGGACGCCGACGCGAAGACGACGCTCAATTCTGCGGGCTGGGCGAACGTCGACGACAGCCATAGGAGGGTGACGCACACCAAGACCCAGGACGGCACGGTGGCGGAGATGAATCCGACACCGGGGATCGCCTACCCCCAATCGACGCAGGTCACCCTGGTGATCTACCAGTACGTCGCGCCGGCGCCGACCTGCACCACGCCACCCCCAACGCCGACGGCCACGCCGACCGTGACAGTCAGCATCACCCCGCCGGCCACGCCGA
>DAITQD010000071.1:0-5162 GCA_036833255.1 Jatrophihabitantaceae bacterium | reverse complement strand
ACGCCGACGGCCACGCCGACCGTGACAGTCAGCATCACCCCGCCGGCCACGCCGACGACGTCCAGTGGCGGGCTGCCACCCTGCCCGCACTGACCGCGCTCAGCTAGGAGCGCCGGCCGGCAGGATGACGGTGACCTGGAGGCCGGTGCCACCATCGGGGCGGGTGGTGAGCCGCACGCTGCCACCGTGCGCGCGCACCAGGTCGCGCACGATCGACAGGCCGAGGCCGGTACCGCCGGACTCGCGCGAGCGCGACGCGTTGAGCCGGTAGAAGCGGTCGAAGACGCGTTCGCGCTCGGCGGGCGGGATGCCCGCGCCGTCGTCGGTGACGCACAGCGTGACGGTCGCCCGGCCGGCCAGCATCCCGGTCTCCAGGGCCACCGATACCTCGCGGCGGGCGTGCCGCACGGCGTTGTCGACGAGATTTATCGCGACCCGCCGCAGCCCGTCCGGGTCGCCATCGACGGTGGCCGGGATCGACGCGGTCACGGTCACGGGCACCCGGGCGTGCAGGTAGCCGGCGACGACAGTGTCGACGAGCTCGTCGAGCGCGACCGGTTCGCGTCGGCGCAGGGTGCCGCCCGCCTCGTCCTGCCCCGCCAAGGCCAGCAGGTCATCGACCAGCCGGTCGATCCGCCCGACGTCGACGAGGACGTCGTCGACCAGGGACGGCAGGTCCTCGGCCGGCCCGAGCCGCTCGGCCACCTCGAGCTGCACGCGCAACGACGCCAGCGGCGAGCGCAGCTCGTGCGCCGCGTCGCCGACGAACGTGCGCTGGCGCTTGGTGGCCGTGTCGATGCGGTCGAGCATCGCATTCAGCGTCACGGCGAGGCGGTGAATCTCGTCCTGTGCGCTGGACACGGGCAGGCGCTGGTCGGCCAGTCCGGCCGCGGTGATGTCGGCCGCACCGTGTCGCAGTGCGGCGACCGGGCGCAGCGTCAGCGCCACGACGCTGTACGTGGCCACCGCCATGAGCAGCACGGCCAGCGGGCTGCCGATGAGCGCGACTTGGCCCAGGATCCGCAGGCTGTCGTCGATCTGCTTCAGGTCGGTGACGACCAGGACGGTCTTGGTGCCGACCGTGGCTGCGAGCACCCGCAGCCGGGCGTCGGAGGTCGGGCTGCCGATGTCGAGCCGGGCACCGGCCCGGACCTTGCGCACCTGGTCGGGGTTGAGTATCGGCACGAATCGGTCGGCGCCCGGCGAGGTGGCGATCACGTGATTGCCGGCGTCGACGACCTGGACTTCGAGCACGCCACCCGCCGTCGGGACCACCGTCGTCGACTGCTTGCCGTGCGCGATCTGCTGGGCGATGTCGGTCGCCGTCTTCTGCGCGGACGCGTCGAGCACGCGCACCAGAGCCGTGCGCTGCAACACCAGGACCAGCACGGCGCCGGTGGCCACCGCGAAGCTGAACAGCGCGGTCGCGAGCAGCGTCAACCGGGCGCGCAGCGACTGACGCGCCCACCAGCGCAGCGGCCAACTGCGCCGCAGCATCAGCCGGTTTCGGCGGTCAGCCGGTACCCCGCGCCGCGGACGGTCTGCACGCTCTGCCGCCCGAACGGAGTGTCGATCTTGCGCCGCAGATAACCGACGTACACCTCGACGACGTTCGCGTCGCCCTCGTAGTTGGCGTCCCACACGTGGTGCAGGATGTCGGCCTTGCTGACCGCGTCGCCGGCCCGGCGCATCAGGAACTCGAGCAGCGAGAACTCGCGCGGGGTCAGATCGATTGAGGTCTCGCCGCGCATCACCGTGTGGGCGGCCGGGTCGAGGACGAGGTTGTCGACAGTCAGCGATGCCGGGCGCGGCGTCACGCCGCGGCGCAGCAGCGCCCGGATACGAGCGAGCAGAACGACGAATGAGAACGGCTTGGTGAGGTAGTCGTCGGCGCCGAGGTCGAGGGCGTCGGCTTCGTCGTACTCGCCGTCCTTGGCCGTCAGCATCAGGATCGGTACCCAGTTCCGAGCGGCGCGCAGCGCTTCGATGATCCGGTAGCCGGACAGGCCAGGGAGCATGATGTCGAGGATGACCGCGTCGTAAGTCGTCTCCTGCGCAGCGTGCAGGCCGTCGGGCCCGGTGTGCGCAAGGTCAACGGTGAAGCCTTCGCCGGACAGGCCGCGCTGCAGCGCCGATGCCAAGCGAACCTCATCCTCGACGATCAAGAGTCGCACGGTTTTCTCCTCTCATCGGGGCTAGCCTCAGCCTGCCATTGTGGCCGGTCGCCCGTCCGCGACTGGCTCAGCCCCATCACAGTGCCCAACACGCACCCTGGGCCCAGTGAGGGCCCAATCGATATTCCGGCGACATCGCGAGCTGCGCTGGTTCGTTCCGGCGTCGATCGCCGGCATTCTCGGACTCGCCGCGGGCGGTGTCTTCACCGCACAGGCCTCATCCGACACGCTACCGAAAACGACGCCGGCCGCCCTGCTCGCCGATGTTCAGTCCGCACAGGTACCCGGCTTCTCCGGCACGATCGTCGCGCAGATGTCGCTCGGCCTGCCGGACCTGCCCGCACTGGGTGGCGGCGCGGGCGGGGCGTCCATGGCCTCGTTGATGAGCGGCTCGCACACGATGCGGTTCTGGTACGGCGGGGCCGACCGGCAGCGGGTCGCCCTGCTGGGTACGACCAACGAGACCGACATCTTCCACAGCGGCCGCGATGTGTGGCAGTGGGACAGCGAAGCTCACGTCGCCACGCACTCGGTCCTGCCCGCCGGTCACGCCGCCTCGGCGACGCCGGCCGAGCTGACGCCACAGCAGTTGGCTGCCCGTGCCATCGCCGCCATCGACCCGTCCACGCGGGTGACGGTCGCCGGCAACCGGCGGGTCGCCGACCGCTCCGCCTACGAACTGGTGTTGACCCCCCGAGACGGGGCGACGCGCGTCAGCAGCGTCCGCATCGCAATCGACGGGTCGACGAAGATGCCGCTCGGCGTTCAGGTGTACGCGCGGGCCAGCTCGTCGCCGGCGATCGACGTCTCGTTCTCCGACGTCACGTTCAAGACGCCCTCGGCCGACAACTTCACGTTCACCCCACCGCCCGGCGCGACCGTGCACCGGGGCATGCAGGCGGGCGCACCGCACGCGGCCGCGGCGCCGGACGCGGCCGACGAAGCCGTGGCGAGGATCGGCTCCGGGTGGACGACGATCGCCGAATACCGCACGAACCCGGCGCGCATCGCCCAGGTCGCCGGTCCGTTGCTCAGCCAGTTGACGGTGATGCACGGTGCATGGGGCCGTGGCCGGCTGCTCGACTCGGCGCTGGTGTCCGTGCTTGTCACCGACGACGGCCGGGTGTTCGCTGGTGCGGTCGATCCGTCGGCGCTCTACGCAGCGGCTACCACGCACAAGTGACCGCAGCGATCTCGTCGGCCGGGCTGACGAAACGCTTCGGCAAACAGCTCGTGGTGGACGGGGTCGATCTGCACGTGCCCGCCGGGTCGGTCTACGGATTCCTGGGGCCGAACGGCTCGGGCAAGACGACCACCATCCGCCTCCTGCTCGGGCTGGTGTTCCCCACGGCGGGCACCCATCGCCTGCTGGACAGGGACTTCGCGGTATCGGCGGCCGACGTGCTGCCCCGGGTCGGCGCGCTCGTCGAGGGTCCGGCGTTCCATCCCTACCTGTCCGGACGGGCCAACCTGGCCCGGCTGGACGCGGCCGACCGCCGCGCGCCGGCGGGCACCGCACCTGCGCGCATCGACGAGGCACTCGAGCGCGTCGGGCTCACTGCGGCCGCGGGCAAGAGATACCGCAACTACTCGCTCGGCATGCGGCAGCGCCTGGGCATCGCGGCCGCGTTGCTGCAGCCGCGCGAGCTGCTCGTGCTGGACGAGCCGACGAACGGCCTGGACCCACAGGGCACGCGGGAGGTGCGGCACCTGATCACCCAGCTCGGGCACGACGGCGTGACGGTGTTCGTGTCATCGCACCTGCTCAGTGAGGTCGAGCAGGTCTGCAGCCACGTCGGGGTGATGAGCGTGGGCCGAATGGTGTGGCAGGGCGCCCTGGCCGATCTTGCGGGGCAGCAACGCGTGCGTGTTCGGGTCGTGACCTCCTCGCCCACCGACGCGGCGCGCGTGCTCGGCGAGCTCGGGCTGGCCGAGATCGCAACCGACGAGGATGCCGCGACGGCGGTGATCGGTGCGGCGGTTCCCGAGCGGGTGGTTGCCGCCCTCGTAGCCGCCGGAGTCGGCGTCCGTGGCTTCGCCGTGGAGCGCCCCAGCCTCGAGGACGTCTTTGTCGGACTGACCGGGGAGGGCTTCGATGTCTCCGGCTGATCTCGGCTTGGCCCCTGAGCAGGGCGACGCGCCGCGGAACTCCCGGCTCCGGGGCCAAGGAAGATTCCTCGGCTCCGAGGTGCTGATGGTGTTCCGTCGGCGCCGCAATCTGGCAATTCTGGTGGTCCTTGGCGCCGTCCCGGTCCTGATCGGCGTCGCAGTCAAGGTCGGCGATCACCGCGAACGTGGCGACTCGATCTTCGGCGGCATCACCCACAACGGCCTGTTCGCTGCGCTCGCCGCGTTCCTGGCGGTGATGCCGCTGTTCCTGCCGTTGGGCGTAGCGGTCGTCGCCGGCGACGCGATCTCCGGGGAGGCCAACACCGGCACGTTGCGCTATCTGCTGACTGTGCCGGTCGCACGCACCCGGCTGCTGGCCGTGAAATTCGGCGCCATCCTCGTGTGGTGCGCGGCCAGCGTCGCCGTCGTCGCCATCTGCGGGGCCGGCATCGGCGCCATCCTGTTCCCCTCCGGCGAGCTCACGCTGCTGTCCGGCCGTGCGGTGTCCTACCCGGCGGCCGGCTACCGGCTGCTGCTCATCTCCGGCTACGTCGCCTTCTCGCTGGCGATGGTCGGTGCCCTCGGACTGTTCGTGTCGACAATGACCGAGGTTCCGGTCGCGGCGATGGCGGCGACGTTGACGCTGACGATCGTGAGCGAGGTGCTCGACGCCGTGCCGCAGCTGTCGGCGCTGCATCCGTGGTTGCCGACGCACTACTGGCTGCAGTGGGTCGACCTGCTGCGCGACCCGATGGCGGCTGGCAACGTCGGGCGCGGGCTGCTGGTCACCGCCGCCTACGTCGCGGTGTTCCTCTCGCTCGCTTGGGCCAGTTTCGTCGGCAAGGACGTCACGAGCTGAGGTGAGCGTGCCGGCAGGGA
>DAITQD010000070.1:9927-14242 GCA_036833255.1 Jatrophihabitantaceae bacterium | reverse complement strand
CCTGCCCGGCCAACGCCCGCGCGACGACCCGGCGCACGTTCGTGTCGACGACCGGTTGGCGCTGCCCGAACGCGAACGCTGCCACCGCACGGGCCGTGTAGGCGCCGATCCCGGGCAGCGACAGCAAGGCGTCCACGTCGGACGGCACGGCGCCACCGAAGCGGGCGACGAGCTCGACCGCGCATTTGTGCAGTCGCAGGGCCCGCCGCGGGTAGCCGAGCTTGCCCCACATCCGGACCGCCTCGCCGGGCGAATCGGCGGCGAGCGCCCCGGGCGTGGGCCACCGTCGCAGCCACGCGTCATAGGCCGGCAGCACCCGTGCCACCGGCGTCTGCTGCAGCATGATTTCGCTGACCAGGACCGCCCAGGGCGTGGCGCCCGCCGCCCGCCACGGCAAGTCACGGGCTGCGCTGTCGTACCACTCGACGACGGTTCCGGGCAGATCGAAGGACATGACGGGCGCATCCTCGCACGGCTCACCGCGAGGCGCTCGCGCGCGTCGTAGCTAGCGCCGCAGCGACGGGAGATACCGTGGCCGGGACATGTTGCATCCGATCGGGTCCCGTCCGCCGGCCGTCTACTGGCGTCGGCGCCTCGCGCTGTGCGTCGCGTTGCTCGGCCTGATCGGGCTCACGGCGTGGGTGCTGCGCCCGGGCGGCGACAAATCCGCGGCCGCCCCGTCACCCACGCACTCCTCGCGGCAATCCTCGTCCAGCTCGACGCATCCGACGACCAGCGGGGCGACGACGAAACACCCCACCACGTCAGCCAAGGCGACCAAGTCGGGCGGGCCCAGCCATTCCGCTGCCCCGGCTGCATGCACCACGGCAGCGCTCAAGGTCGCCGCCGTCGTGGGCCGCTCCAGCTACAGCGTCGGCGACCAGCCCGTCGTGATGCTCCAGGTGACGAACACCGGGCGGGCGCCGTGCGTGCAGGATCTTGCCGATAGTCAGGTCGAACTGCGGGTATACAACGGCGAATCGCGGGTCTGGGGTAGCCACGACTGCAGCATCCAGCCCGGCACCTCCGAGCGCATGCTCGCCGTCGGAGCACCGGTGCGGGTGAGCATCGTCTGGTCGGGCCTGTCGTCGCAGCCGAAATGCGCCGGCACCCGTCAGCGCGTGGGCGCGGGCACGTACACGCTCTACGCGCTGCTGTCGGGCCACGAAGGCGTCGCGGCCCAGTTCGCCGTCAGCTGAAAAGAACGCTAGGAGTAGCGGTCGATGATCGATACTTCGGCCAGCCGGGAGATCGCCTCGCGCACCGCGCGTGCCCTGCTCTCGCCGATCCCGTCGACGACCTGCAGATCCTCGGCCGAGGCGGCCAGCAGCTTCTGTAGGCCACCGAAGTGCTCGACGACCCGGTCGAGGATCGCGCCGGGCATGCGGGGCACGCGCGCGAGCAGCCGGTGTCCGCGCGGGCTGGCGGCGGAGTCGAGACCCTCGAGTGTGCTGGGCAGGCCCATCGCCCGCGCGACCAGGGTGAGGTCGGACAGATCGGTGGCCGACAGCTCTGCCAGCTCGGTGAGGACCTGCGGCGGTGTTCGGCTGCGACGGCCCGTCGGCACGTAGTCACGCGCGATCAGCTCGCGGTCGGCATCGACGCCGGCCATCAGCTCCTCGAGCTGCAGCGCCAGCAGCCGTCCGTCGGTGCCCAGCTCGACGACCTGGCCGGTGGCCTCGTCAGCGATGCGGCGCACCATCTCCAGGCGCTGGGAGACGATCGCGGCGTCGCGCACGGTGACGAGGTCCTCGATCTCGAGCGCCGACAGGGCGTTGGACACCTCGTCGAGGCGGGACTTGTAGCGCTCGAGTGTGGCGATCGCCTGATTGGCGCGACCCAGTAGCTCACCGACGCTCTCGAGCACGTAGCGGCGCTCGCCGATGTAGAGGCTGATGATGCGCATCGATTGGGACACCGAGATGACCGGGAACTCCGTCTGCACGGCGACGCGCTGAGCGGTGCGGTGCCGGGTGCCCGACTCCTCCGTCGGAATCGCCGGGTCGGGCATCAGGTGCGTGGCGGCCCGCAGGATGCGCCCGCCGTCGGTGGTGAGCACGACGGCGCCGTCCATCTTGCACAGCTCGCGCAGCTCGGTCGCCGAAAACTCGACGTCGAGCGGGAAGCCCCCGGTGCACAGGGTCTGGACGGTGTTGTCCCAGCCGATGACGATCAGCGCGCCGGTGTTGCCGCGCAGGATCCGCTCGAGCCCGTCGCGCAGGGGGGTGCCTGGTGCAACCGTGGCGAGGACGCTGCGCAGCACGTCGTCGCGTTCGGTTGTCGGCACGGTTCCCCCAGTGGCGTCGTCAGGTCCAGATCAGTGTATGGCGACCGGACGGCGATCCTGCCTTGCCACGCCACTGAGGTTGCCCGCGGTACGGATCGCCTCCTTCAGGGTGGCGACCGGCACGGTGCGGATGCCCTGGCTGCCGGCCGGACTGACCTGTTCGCCGCAGTGCGCACCGGGCACCAGCGCGGTGGTGAAACCCAGCCGTGCCGCCTCAGCCAGCCTGCGGCCCAGGCCACCGACACGGCGCACATCGCCGGACAGCGACACCTCGCCGATCGCGCAGACCGTCGCGGGAATCGGCCTGTCGCGCGCCGCCGAGAAAAGCGCGAGCAGGATGGCCAGGTCAACGGCCGGCTCGTGGGCGGCGATCCCGCCGACGGTCGCGGCGTAGACCTCGGATTCGGCGAGCGCGACATCTCCGTGGCGCGACATCACCGCGATCAGCATCGCCACCCGCGAGGCGTCCAGGTCGCTGACTGCGCGCCGGGGTGATCCGCCGCCCACGGCTGGGTTGACGAGGGCCTGGATCTCGGTGACGAGGGGGCGCCTGCCCTCGAGCGTGACCGTTACGCAGGTGCCGGACACGGCGACCTTGCGGTCGGAGAGGAACAGTCCGGACGGATCGGGCAACCCGACGATGCCGTCCTCGCGCATCTCGAAGCAGCCCACCTCGTCGGCCGCGCCGTATCGGTTCTTCGTCGCGCGCACCAGGCGCAGCGACGAGTGCCGGTCGCCCTCGAAGTGCAGCACGACGTCGACGAGATGTTCGAGCACCCGCGGACCGGCGATCGAGCCGTCCTTAGTGACGTGCCCGACGAGCACGGTGGCGATGCCGCGCGCCTTGGCGACCGCGATGAGTGCGGCCGCGACCGCGCGGATTTGCGGCACCCCGCCGGCCGCGCCATCGCTGGCCTCGCTGGAGATCGTCTGCACCGAGTCGACGACGAGCAGGCCGGGACGGACGTCGTCGACGTGGGTGAGCAGGGCGCCAAGGTCGTTCTCGGCCGCGAGGAACAGGCCGGGGTGCACGTTGCCGGTGCGCTCGGCTCGCAGCCGCACCTGGGCCGGCGATTCCTCACCCGTCACGATCAATGCGCGTTCGTCGCCGCGGGCGGCGAAGCGATGGGCCACCTCGAGCAGCAGCGTCGACTTACCCACGCCGGGCTCACCCGCCAGCAGCACGACCGAGCCGGGTACCAGTCCGCCGCCGAGTACCCGGTCGAGTTCACCGACGCCGGTGGGGCGAGCCCGCGCGTCGTCGGGGTCGAGCTCGCCGATCGGCCGGGCGGCCCGAGTGACGGGTGCGGGCGAGACCGCGCGGCGCGGCGCGGCGCCGAGCTCCGCGACGGTGCCCCACGCCTGGCATTCCGGGCAGCGACCGACCCAGCGCACCGACTCGGTGCCGCACTCGGTGCAACGGAAGCCGGGCTTGCGCGCGCCGCTCGGTTTGGTCACGCGGTGACGCTAGCGCCCGCATCCGACAGCGCCGCTCAGCTCGAGGCGCCCGACTCCGGCGCGGTGATGCTGACGCCGGGCGGCGAGGCGCCGCTCGAGATCTGGGTGGGCACGGTGAGCGTGACGCTGCCGGCCTTGGCGAAGGTGAACGTGATCGGCACCGACGTGCCCGGGAACAGCGTCTTCGTGAGGCGGAGGACCAGCACCAGGTCCGTGTCGGTGATGCCGAGCGAGAGCGTCTGACCGGCGGCGACGTCGAGCGAGGGCGGCGTCGAGGGGCGGCCGGCGCTGCTGGCTGCCGATCCGCTGGCGGATCCGGACTCGCCAGCGGGTGGCGACGCGCCAGTCGCGTTCGCGAACACCTGGAAGCCCGATGCCGTCGGGGTGCTCACGTTCTGCAGCGTGTCGGTGTCGTGGCCGGTGTTGACGAGCACCAGCTGGATCTGGGCGACATCGCCGGGGCCGTAGGCCGGTCCGGGGGGCGTCTTGATCGCGACCGCGTGCAGCGCGATGGTGCCGACGCTGCCGCTCGTCGCATCGATCGCCGGCACCTCATGCGCGGTCTGTGCC
>DAITQD010000070.1:0-9827 GCA_036833255.1 Jatrophihabitantaceae bacterium | reverse complement strand
GCCGACGCTGCCGCTCGTCGCATCGATCGCCGGCACCTCATGCGCGGTCTGTGCCTGCTGGCCGGTGGCGCAGGCGGAGCTCAGCAGCGTCGCGAGGACGGCGACAAGCCCGACGCCGATACGGCGCTTGATGGCCGGCTGTGCGTTCACGGCTACTCCTCGACACGTTCCCGAGCGCAGGACGGCGGTCGCCGTCCGGACGACTGTCACACTGACACCGGCGACCGCACGACAGCCTAGCGAGCGCGTCCGGGTGCCTCCGCCGGGGCTGGCGCAAACGTCACGCCTACCACACCTGTTCTGCGCCGTGAAGCCCTTATGTCGGCAGGGTATTCGAAACCATGCCCGGATTCGGGTCTGTGCCACGTGTTACTCTTGAACAGCGGAAAGGGGCATGAACACATGACTTTCAAGGTCGGTGAAACTGTTGTCTACCCGCATCACGGGGCGGCATTGATCGAGGCCATCGAGGAGCGACTGCTCAAGGGTGTCCAAAAGACCTATCTTCGACTCAAGGTTGCGCAGGGGGATTTGACGGTCCTGGTTCCGGCTGAGAACGCCGAAATCGTGGGCGTTCGAGACGTCGTCGGCCAAGAGGGCCTGGACAAGGTTTTCGAGGTGCTGCGCGCGCCGCACACCGAGGAGCCGACGAACTGGTCGCGTCGGTACAAGGCCAACGGCGAGAAGCTCGCCTCGGGTGATGTCAACAAGGTCGCCGAGGTTGTTCGTGATCTCTGGCGCCGTGACCGCGACCGCGGCCTGTCGGCTGGCGAGAAGCGGATGTTGGCCAAGGCTCGGCAGATCCTCGTGAGCGAGCTCGCGCTCGCCGAGGGGACTAACGAGGACAAGGCAGAGGTCGTGCTCGACGAGGTGCTCGCCGAGGCCGTGGCCTGAACGAGGGTTCGTCAACAATGGCGGCGACGGGTCACCTGACCGTCGCCGCCATTCTTGTTGCCGCCGGTGACGGGCAGCGGCTCGGCGCCGCGGTGCCCAAGGCCTTTTGCGTCGTGGCCGGGCGCACCCTGCTCGAGCATGCCGCGGGGCGCTTCGCGGCGCATCCGGCCGTGCGTGATCTGGTGATCGTCGCGCCACCGACGCTGATCGAGTCGGCGTCGTCGTTGGTGCCCGCGGCGCTCGTCGTCGCCGGTGGTCGCACCCGGCAGGAATCGGTCCGCCGGGGCCTCGCCGCTCTAGCCGACGACGTCGACGTTGTGCTCGTGCACGACGTCGCGCGCCCGTTCGTGCCCGCCGACGTGATCAGCCGGGTGATCGCCGCACTGTCGGGCGGTGCGCAGGCGGTCATCCCCGCGGTCCCGGTCGTCGACACGGTCAAGCGGGTCGACGCGTCCGACGCGGTTACCGAGACAGTCGAGCGCACGTCATTACGGGCCGTGCAGACGCCGCAGGGCTTCCGGCGCTCGGTGCTGGTCGAGGCGCACGCCGCGTCCGACGGCCCGGGCGTCTCCGACGACGCCGCGCTCGTCGAGGCGCGCGGGGTGCGCGTCGTCGTCGTAGCGGGCGCCGACGAGTCGTTCAAGATCACCCGGCCGTGGGACCTGGTGCTGGCCGAAGTGGTGGCGACGCTATGACCGAGTTCCGCACGGGCGTCGGTGTCGACGTCCATCCCGTCGAGGCGGGCCGGCCGTGTTGGCTGGCCGGGCTGCTGTGGCCGGGCGTCGACGGGTGCAGCGGTCATTCCGACGGCGACGTCGCGGCGCACGCCGCCTGCGACGCGCTGCTCTCCGCCGCTGCACTCGGTGACCTGGGCGCGGCGTTCGGCACGACCGACCCTGCCTGGGCGGGCGCGTCGGGCGTGGCGCTGCTCGCCGAGGTCGTCCGGCTTGTCCACGCCGCGGGTTGGCAGGTTGGCAACGTTGCGGTGCAGGTGATCGGCAACGCGCCCGAGATCGGGCCGCGGCGTGCCGAGGCCGAGGCGGCCCTGGCGGCGGCGGTCGGTGCTCCGGTCTCGGTGAGTGCGACCACGACGGACGGGCTCGGGCTGATCGGCCGCGGCGAAGGCATCGCAGCCATCGCGAGCGCCCTCATCAACCGCTGACGGCCCGAGCACCGTCCCCATAGTTGAGTGCCTGCGCTAGGTCGGCCCAGAGGTCTTCGACGTGCTCGATGCCGACCGAGAGCCGCAACAGCGTCGGCGGCGTGCCGTGCGCGGCGTCGATCGCGTGGCGGGCCCGGCGCTCGATGAGCGACTCGACGCCGCCGAGGCTGGTCGCGTGACTGATCAGCCGCACCGACTGGCACACCCGCTCGGCGTCGTCGGCCGACCCGGCGACCTCGAAGGAGATCATCGCACCGTAGCCATGGTGCAACCGCGTCGCCAGTTCGTGCCCCGGGTCCGAAGCCAGCCCCGGGAAGCGCACCCGCGTCACCGACGGGTGCGCGCCCAGGCGGGTCGCCAGGTCCAGCGCGTTGGCCTGGGCCCGCTCCAGCCGGACGGCCAGCGTGCGCAGCCCACGCAGCGCGAGGTAGGACTCCAACGCCCCCGGCACGGCGCCGGTGAGGTCGCGGCGCAGCGTGAGGCCGGCGCCCAGCGACGGGGAGCGGGTGACCAGCACGCCCATCAGCAGGTCGGAATGCCCGGCGAGGTACTTCGTCGCCGAGTGCATGACGACGTCGGCGCCGTGCTCGAGCGGGCGCACCACCAGCGGCGTCGAGAACGTCGAGTCGACGCAGGCGATCGCGCCCACGTCGTGCGCCGCGGCGATGAGGGCGGGCAGGTCGGCCACGCCCATCAGCGGATTGGTCACCGACTCCAGCCACAGCAGATCGGCACCGGCCAGCGCCGCGACGACGGCCGCGGTGTCGGTGATGTCGACGGGGCGCACCTGCATCCGGCCCATCCGCTGCTGCTCGTCGAAGAGCGTCACGCAGCCCGAATAGCCGGCGCTGGGCACGACGGCTACCGCCCCGGTCGGCTGCCCCTCCGCGATCGCCGCGATCGCCGCCATGCCGCTGCCGAACGCGAGCGCGGTACCGCCCTCGAGCGCCCCCACCGCATCCTCGAACGCGCGAATGGTGTCGCTGCTGCCCTGGCGCAGGTAGTAGTTGTCGTCGGGTCCGTGCTGGAACGGCGCCGACAGCACGATCGGGGTGCTCATCGGTGCCCGTGGGGTGCGTGGTGGCCGGCCGCTCGCGACGACGACGGATTCGGGATGAAGCGGAACATGCGTCACCAGGGCGACGTTATCGCCAGCATGACTGTTGACCTACCCGATTCGGCCAAGAAGCTGCTGGACGCCGCGGCATTCGTCATCGTCGCGACCCTGATGCCCGACGGCAGTCCGCAGACGTCGGTGCTCTGGGCGACCTACGACGGCGACGACGTGCTGTTCGCGACCGTCGTCGGGCGAGCGAAGGAGCGCAACCTGCGCCGAGATCCCCGCATCAGCGTGCTGATCTACGACGCCGCCAACGCGTATTCCTACGTCGAGGTGCGTGGTAGGGCCACGCTGAGCACCGACGGCGGGCCGGAGTTGATCGAACGGCTGTCGCAGACCTACACCGGCAAGCCCTACACGAACGACGAGGGCACCGACAACGTGCGCGTGGTTGTGCGCGTGACTCCGGAGCGCGTGGTCGAGTACTGAGGCTTCACTACGATGGTCCGGTGACGCTGCACCTCTACGACTCCGCGACCCGGTCGCTGCGGGAATTCGTCCCGCTCGAACCCGGCAAGGCGTCGATGTATCTGTGCGGCGCCACCGTGCAGGCTCCGCCGCACCTCGGCCACGTCCGCAGCGGCGTCAACTTCGACATCCTGCGGCGCTGGCTCGAGCACTCCGGTTACGAGGTGACGTTCGTCCGCAACGTCACCGACATCGACGACAAGATCCTGCGTAAGTCCGCCGAGGCCGGCCGGCAGTGGTGGGCGTGGGCGGCGCTGCACGAGCGTAATTTCCGCGAGGCCTACGAGGTACTCGGCTGCGCGGAGCCCACCTACGAGCCCCGCGCGACGGGCCATGTCACCGAGATGGTCGAGCTGATGCAGCGCTTGATCGACGGCGGGTACGCCTACCCCGCCGATGGAGATGTCTACTTCGATGTGCGGTCCTTCCCTGCCTACGGCGCGCTGTCCGGGCAGAAGCTGGCGAACATGCACCCGGCCGGCGACAGTGAAGGCGAGGATCGCAAGAGAGACCCTCGCGATTTCGCGCTGTGGAAGGGCCACAAGGCCGGTGAACCCGAGACCGCGTCCTGGCCGACGCCGTGGGGCCGCGGCCGCCCCGGCTGGCACTTGGAGTGCTCGGCGATGGCGACGAAGTACCTGGGCCCGACGTTCGACATCCACGGCGGCGGGCTCGACCTCGTCTTCCCGCACCACGAGAACGAGATCGCGCAGTCGGTCGCGGCTGGTGACGGTTTCGCCCGCTACTGGATGCACAACGCCTGGCTGACCACCGGCGGCGAGAAGATGTCCAAGTCGCTGGGCAACTCGATGTTCGTGACCGAGATCGTCAAGAAGTGGCGGCCGGTCGAGGTGCGCTACTACCTTGGCGCCGCGCATTACCGCAGCAACATCGAGTTCTCCGAAGCAGCGCTGGACGAGGCCGCCGCCGCGTACGGCCGCATCGAGAACTTCGTGGAGCGGGCGGCGGAGCTGGTGGGCGCAGTAGGTCCAGGTGTCGCGTGCGCCGAATTCACTGCGGCGATGGACGACGACTTAGGCGTCCCGCTCGCGCTGGCCGCGATTCACAATGTCGTGCGTGAGGGGAACTCCGCGCGGGCAACCGGCGATCGCACAGCCGTGCGCGGTGCGCTCGGTTCGGTGCTGAGGATGACTGAGGTGCTCGGCATCAGCCCGTCGACATGGCACGACGCGATGTCCTCCGATCTCACGCCCGTCGTCGATGCCCTCGTGCAGGTCGCGCTGGAACAGCGCGCCGCGGCACGCGCTCGCAAGGACTTCGCGGCGTCGGACACCATTCGCGACCAACTCGCGGAGGCAGGTGTGCTCGTCGAGGACACCCCGTCCGGCCCGCGCTGGACGCTGAAAGAATCCCAGAAGGAATCCCAGTAATGGCAGGCAATTCACAACGTCAGGGCGCGATCCGCAAGTCCAAGAAGGGCGCCCAGATCGGCTCGGGTGGCAAGGTGAAGCGGGCGCTGACGGGCAAGGGCCCTACCCCGCCCGCCGTGGAGCGCAAAGGACATCCAGCCGCCCGCCGGGCCGCCTCGGCAGTGCGGCGCGAGCCGGACAAAGGTCGCGGTCGCGGTGGGCCCGGTGGTCCGCGCAGCCGCAGCGCCGAGGCGGCCGAGCTGCTGGTCGGCCGCAACCCCGTCGCCGAGGCATTGCGGGCGAAGATACCGGCCACCGCGCTCTACGTCGCGGTCGGCATCGAGTCCGACGAACGCGTCACCGAGGCGATCCGGCTGGCATCCAACCGCGGCCTCGCCCTGCTCGAGATCAGCCGCCCGGAACTCGACCGCAGGACCGGCGGCCTGCTGCACCAGGGCATCGCGCTGCAGGTGCCTCCGTTCGCCTACCGCGAGTTACCCGACGTCCTGGCCGCGGCGGCCAAGTCCAGCACCGCACCGCTGCTCGTTGCGCTCGACGGCGTCACCGACCCGCGCAACCTCGGCGCCGTCATCCGCTCGGCGGTGGCCTTCGGCGCGCACGGCGTGATCCTTCCGGAGCGGCGGGCGGCCGGGGTCACGGCCACGGCTTGGCGCACGTCAGCCGGTACGGCGGCGCGCATCCCGGTCGCGCAGGTCACCAACCTGGTGCGCGCGCTCAAGGACTGCCAGCAGGCGGGCATGTACGTGGTCGGCCTCGACGCCGACGGGGCGACGACGCTCGACGACCTGCAGATGGCCACCGACCCGATCGTGGTTGTGGTCGGCTCCGAGGGTCGGGGCCTGTCGCGGCTCGTCGGCGCCACCTGCGACCTGACGCTGTCGATCCCGATGGCCGGCGACGCCGAGTCGCTGAACGCATCGGTTGCCGCCGCGGTCACCTTGGCCGAGATTGCCCGCCGCCGCCGCTCCTGAGCGTCAGACGATCTGGATCCGCAGCCGGCGAAAGCCGCGCCCCTTGTTCTCCATCTTGGTCACCTCGACTCGGCCGATCATGGCCGTGGACGCCACGTGGGTGCCACCGTCGGCCTGCGCGTCCAGCCCGACGATGTCGACGATCCGCACCACCTCGATGTCCGGCGGCAGCAGGTTGGTCGCGGTACGGATGATGTCCGGTATCGCGAACGCCTCATCACGCGGGAGCTCACTGACCTCTATGCGCCGGTCCCGGGTGATCTCGACGTTGCAGGCCTGCGCCACCCGCTCCTTGAAGTCCGGCGGCACCTCAGCCAGGTCAAAGTCCATCCGAGCCGTGAGCGGCTCCATGTTGCCGCCGGTGACGAGTGCACCGAAGTCGCGAAACACGACGCCGGTGAGCACGTGCAGGCCGGAGTGGGTGCGCATCAGCTGGGTGCGGCGCTCGTCGTCCAGCGCACCTCGCACCGCCGTCCCCACCGGTGGCAGCGGATCCCCTTGGGCGGGCAGCAGGTAGAGCTCGTCGCCCTTGCGGGTACCGACGATCCGCGTGCGCACACCGCCCCATAGCAGCACGCCGTGGTCGGGCGGCTGGCCGCCGCCGCCGGGGTAGAAGGCCGACTGGTCGAGCACGATGCCCGACTCGGCGTCCGCGGACAGCACGGTGGCGTCCCACTCCCGCACGGTCGCGTCGGCAAGTTCGAGGCGGTGGGTGTGCCCGTGGCCGTCGCCGGAGGTAGGTGTGGTCATATTCCGAGTCTGCCGCAATACCCGAAGGCCTTATCCTTCTTCTCGTCGGCCGAGGGGGGCGTTATGAAGCGAGTGCTGGCGTGGGCTTGCGCACTGGCCCTGCTCACAGTGACTGGATGCAGCAGCGTCACGCAGGGGACCGGCCAGCCTGGCTTGCCCGCCTCGGCATCGCACTCGGTGGACTTCCCGTCCGCTTTGCCCAGCGCCGCCTCCTCGGCGCCGGTGAGCCTGCCGCCGTCGAGCAGCCCGGTGCCGACGGCCAAGCCAACCGCTGCAGGCCCGACCCGGCAGCAGCGCGAGGACCGCCTCACCGCGCAGACGAATGGCGAGGCGCACCTACTCGTCAAGATCCCGAACGGGTACGAGGCCGCCACCTTCGATCAGCAGGCAGACATTCAGTTCTGGCGCAGCGTCGGTAAGAATGTGGACTGGACGCAGGTCGGGACGAGCACCTACCCGTACTCGCCGTCGATCGGCGGACCTGCCGACGCGAAGGTCTCAGGTGCGTTGTTGTCGGGCATGCAGAACGCGACGTTCATCGTCACCGGCAGCTTCACCGCTGACAGCAGCGGCAATGCCGTCGCGTACACGACCGGCGACCACGGCTGGGGCGTCATCAAGGCTGAGCCGAACGGCAACATCGGCCCGTCCGGGCAGCCCGTCGGCTCGGACCGGATCGGGCTGTCCTACGGCTTCGGGTTCGCGGCCGGCAAGCTCAAGACGCAGGACTGCCCGGCGAACGAACCGATCGTGAGTTGCGGCTCAGACCACGTCGACAAGCTGTGGAAATGGACGGGCCACGACTTCACGCAGTCGTGACCCGTCGCGCGCTCAGCCCAGTCGCTCGCCGGTCTCCGGGTGGAACGCGTGCTGCTCGCCGGTGCGGACCTCGAGGGTGAGCATGTCGCCGATTTTCGGGGGGACCCGTCCGTCGAAGCGCGCCACGAAGTGCTTGTGGTCGGCGCTGTCCTCGGGCAGCTTCCCGTAGACGTAGGCGTCCGCGCCGAGCTCCTCGACGAGGATGACCTCGACCGACAGCCCGCCGCTGGCAGCCTCCGCGACAGTGAACGACTCCGGGCGAACGCCAAGCGTGATCGTCGACAGGCCGGCCTGCTGCGCAGCGTCGCTGATCGACTTCTGCAGCGGTAGGTCGATGTTGCCCAGCCGGGCGCCGCCGGGCGCCAGGGTGGCCGTACGCAGGTTCATCGCGGGTGAGCCGATGAAGCCGGCGACGAACGCGTTGCCCGGGCGGTCATAGAGATTGCGCGGGGTGTCGCACTGCTGAAGCTTGCCGTCCTTGAGCACGGCGACGCGGTCACCCATCGTCATCGCCTCGACCTGGTCGTGCGTGACGTAGATCGTGGTCGTACCGAGGCGGGTCTGTAATGCGGCGATGTTGGCACGGGTCTCGACCCGCAGCTTGGCGTCAAGGTTCGACAGTGGCTCGTCCATCAGGAACACGCTGGGTTCGCGGACGATCGCGCGCCCCATCGCGACCCGCTGGCGCTGGCCGCCCGACAACGCCTTCGGCTTGCGGTCGAGGTAGGGCTCGAGGTCGAGCAGCTTGGCCGCCTCCCGCACCTTCTGGGAGCGCTCGGCCTTGGACACGCCCTTGAGCTTGAGCGCGAAGCCCATGTTCTCGCCGACGCTCATGTGCGGGTACAGCGCGTAGTTCTGGAACACCATCGCGATGTCGCGGTCCTTCGGAGGCTTGCGAGACACGTCCTGTCCGGCGATGCGGATCTCACCACTGGCGACGTCCTCGAGACCCGCGAGCATGCGCAGCGCGGTGGACTTCCCCGAGCCCGAGGGCCCCACCAGGACCATGAACTCGCCGTCCTCGACCTCAAGGTCCAGGGCGTCGACGGCGGGGTCCGGATTGCCGGGGTAGAGGCAGGTTGCTTTGACATAGCTGACATCAGCCATGGGGTTCTCCCTTTTCGGTGTGTCGGGACCGCACCGGGTACGGGTGCTCCTCGGGCGCTGGCTAGGCGCCGTCGATACACCTCACGGATTTCCAGAGGGCCGACGTCGCTCTGCCCCACCGATGTCGAAGGCAGCGTCAGCCGACCGGCATAGCGGTCGGGCAGTGACATTGGACACGGCGGAGTGCTCTGCCGTCAAGCTGCGGTCCGACACGGGCGCTTCAGCTGTTGTTGACGAACTTCTTCGGCGGCCTGAAGTACTCGGCGGGCGCCGGCTCGCCGCGCAGCACCGCCACCTCGTCGCGCACGGCCGACATGATCGTGTCGGTGATCTCGCGCAGCGTCGTGGCCGTGGGCTCCGCGCCGCGAAAGCGGCTCAGGTCCAGCGGCTCACCTACCGAGGCCTCGGCCGTGCGCCGCTTGAGGAAGCGGGCCACGGATAACCCCTTGGGTTGCTGGGCGCCCCACTGCCCGACCGGCACGACCGGCGTGTCGGGGGAGAGGAGCACCAGCCGCGCGATGCCGGTCTTGGCCTCCATCGGCCACTGAGCCGGATCCTTGGTGATCGTGCCCTCGGGATAGATGACGATCGCCTCGCCCCGCTCGAGCGCCGTCACCGCGTCGCGCAGCGAGTTCGCGGCGTTCGTCGTGCCGCGATGGACCGGGATCTGGCCCGCGCCGGTCATGATCTTGCCGACGATCGGCTTGGTGAAGACACCGGCCTTGATCATGAAACGCGGCACGCGCCCTGACTGCCACACGAAGCGCGCCATCAGCACGGTGTCGATGTGCGAGACATGATTTATGGCGATGATCACGCCACCCGCGCTCGGCGGCGTCATGCGCTCGAGGTGGTGCCACCGGATGCGGTAGAGCAGCGCGTCGAAGGGAAACAGGAGCACGACGCAGAACCGGATCCAGAACCCGGCCTTCGGCTTGTACTGGCGACTCACGGCACTCCCTCGCGGTTACGGCGGCGTAGCTAAGTCTGCCGGTTGCTTCGTGACCGGATGCGTTGAGGGTTTCATGCGGGCGGGCCTGGGGGCTCGCGCGGTAGCCTCGACGCCGCTGCCGCCTTAGCTCAGTTGGCCAGAGCAATCGCCTTGTAAGCGATAGGTCGTCGGTTCGAATCCGACAGGCGGCTCT
>DAITQD010000069.1:0-14249 GCA_036833255.1 Jatrophihabitantaceae bacterium | reverse complement strand
TGGCGGCATGGGGTGTCGTGTCCAGCTCGACCGCCGCGCCCAGCCACAACCCGGCGCAGGGGCAGACCGTCAACTACGGCACCAAGTAGCACCACGCCGCATCCGGACCACGAGGTCGAGCGCCCATCGGTGCACGTCGGCGCTAGCGCGCGAGTTCCCGCTCGAGCAACTCGGTGAACCGCGCGCCGGTCGTGCGCCAGTCGAAGCGAGCGGCGCGCTCGCGGGCGTTCGCGCCCATCCAGTCGCGTAGTACCTGATCGGTGAGCAACTCCTCGGTGCGCTTCTTGAGGCCTTCCAGGTCGTCGACGAGCCACCCGGTCTCGCCACCGACGATCGACTCGCATACCCCGCCTGCCGAGGCGTAGGCAATCGCCGGGACGCCACGTGCGGCCGCCTCCATGATCGCGATTCCCCACCCCTCCTTCACCGACGGGGCGAGCAGGATCCAGGCCCGGTCCAGCATGGCGTCTCGCTCGGCGTCGCTGACGCCGCCGTGGAAGGTGACCAGGTCGCCCACGCCGAGTTCGGCAGCCCTCGCCTCCAACGGCGCTCGCCACCAGCCCTCGCCGACGATGTCCAGGTGTAGGTCGGGGATCGCTGCGCGAGTCTGCGCCGCGACCTCGAGCGCGTGCTCGACCTGCTTGTGCGGAACGAGGCGGCCGAGGATGCAGATCGTCGCAACGCTCGCGCGCGACTGCAGGTGTTGCGGGTGCGGGGCGTCGATGCCGTTGTCGACGAGCTCGATGCGGTCGGCCTGGACACCAACGCGGATGAGATCGTGACGGCTCGCCTCGGACACCGTCACGTACGTGCGCCCGCGATACAGCCGCGGCGCCAGCCAGGACTCCAGCCACCAGCCAACCTGCCCGGTCAGCCCCGGGTAGATGATCTGCCATTGCTCGCGGTGCACGTGGTGAACGAGCGCGACGATGGGGCGGCGCCGGACGAGCGGTGAGAAGAACGGGATCCCGTTCTGGACGTCGACCACGACATCGGCCTGTCGGCCCGCTCGGCTGAGCAAATAGGCCAGCCCGTGCAGGTAGACGGTGAGCCGGCCGCCGCGCCGGCGCAGTCGGACGCGGTCGCGCACCTCGTCACGCACGGCGCCCGGGTAGCTGGCACAGCAGATGGTGACGTCCCAGCCCTGCTCGCCCAAGTGCGCGGCAACGCGCTCGACGAACATCTCCGAGCCGCCGCCCTCGGGGTGCGCCGAATCGCGCCACATCAGCAACACGATGTGACGTGGCTTGCCGGCAGCGGTGTGGGCCGTCGCACCTGTCCCGCTTCGGAATCGCGATCTCATCGACACGACCCTAAATCTAACCAGGTTGGAATATGGGGGACTTTGTGCCCACGCCGGGTTGCGAAGGTCCCACGAGTACCGTGCATCGGTGCGATCAGACGTGCCAGCTGCGCCTCTGGCCGTCCAGCGTCTGCGCCTGGCGTGCGTCGGGCTCGGGCTGACACTGCTGACCTTCTCGCAGAGCTCGGGTCTCGAGGCTGCCGACACCAAACTCGACCTCGTCGTCGCACCCGCGCGATTCCTCCGCAACGCGCTGAGCATCTGGGACCCCACGGCTGCGGCCGGCCAGCTACAGGATCAGGCCTACGGCTATCTGTTCCCCATGGGACCGTTCTTCCTCCTGGGCAAGATCGCGGCACTGTCGCCGTGGGTGCTCCAGCGTTCGTGGGAGTCGCTGCTACTGGTGGCGGCATTCCTCGGCGTGGTGCGCCTGTCGCGACTGCTGTGCGTCGCCGGGTTCTGGCCCCGGGTCGGTGCCGGCCTCGCGTATGCACTCGCGCCGCGCATGCTGATGGAGATCGGCGTCATCTCCGCAGAACTGCTCCCGGTCGCGGCACTTCCCTGGGTGTTGATTCCACTCGTCCGCGGCGCGACGAAGGGATCACCGCGGACCGCAGCGGCTCGTTCCGGCGTGGCGTTGCTGTTCGCGGGCGGGATAAACGCCTCCGCCACGATCGCGGTGCTGCCAGTCCCCGCGCTGTGGTTGCTGACTCGCGCGCGCGGTCCGCGGCGACGGGCACTCATCTCGTGGTGGGCGCTCGCCGTCGTGCTCGCGTGTCTGTGGTGGGCGGTGCCGCTGTTCGTTCTCGGCAAAGACAGCCCCCCGTTCCTCGACTGGATCGAGTCGAGTGCGGTGACGACGGCCTCGACGAGTCTCGTCGACGTGCTGCGGGGTACCGATCACTGGCAGGCGTTCCTCGGGCCGAGCGTGTGGCCAGGTGGCTGGATCCTGGTAGCCGCGCCCGCCGCGATCCTCGCCACGACGATCGTCGCCGCGCTGGGCCTGACCGGTTTGGCGCGGCGCGCGACGCCGCACCGGCTGTTCCTGCTGTCGTCGCTGGTGCTCGGCCTCGTGCTCGTCACGCTGGGACACGTCGCGACGGTCGGCCCGCCGTTCGCCGGGTCGGTCCGCGCGCTCCTCGACGGGCCGCTCGACGCGTTCCGGAACGTGCACAAGTTCGATCCGGTGCTACGGCTGCCGATCGCGATCGGCCTCGGCCACGCGCTGGGCGCGATAGGCGCCCGAGTGCCGCGGCGGATGCGGGTGCGGCTGCTTGGGTGGCCGACGATCATTCTCGCCAGACCACTCGCAATCCTGACAGTCCTCGCGGTCGCAGCCGTGGCAATCGCTCCCGCGCTGGCCGGTCGGATCGTCCCGCAAACGCGGTCGGTCAATGAGCCGTCGTGGTGGAAGCAGACCGGCCAGTGGCTCGGGCGGCACGAGCAGGGTGCCGGCGGGCGCGCGCTCGTCGTGCCTGGGGCGCCCGCGCCCGTGTACGTGTGGGGCTCGCCCCGAGACGATGCACTGCAACCTGTGGCCGATGGCGCTTGGACGGTGCGCGATAGCACGCCGCTCGTGCAGCCGGGCTATGTGCGTTTGCTCGACGCGATCCAGGCAGACCTCGCGGCCGGTACCGGTGACCCCATGCTGGGGCCGCTGCTCGCCCGCGCGGGTATCCGATACCTCGTCGTCCGAAACGACCTGGCACCGGCGCGGTCCGGCACGACCGCGCTGCGGTTCGTCCACGCGACGATCGCCAACTCACCGGGACTGACACAGGTGGCGCAGTACGGGCCGGATATGACCGCGCCCTACGACGCCAACCGGCTCATTGATCTCGGTCTGACCCGGCCTCGCGGCGCCGTCGATATCTTCCTGAACGCGGCGTGGCAGAACGAGGTCGCGGTGTTGCCGGCGGATGGGACGGTCGTGGCGAACGGGTCCGCCGACGAGCTGCCCACGCTCGTCGAAGCCGGCCTGGCGCAGCAAACACCCGTGATCTTCGGGACTGCACCGGCCTCGGTGGCGGCCCACAACCCGACCGTCTCGGTGCTCACGGACGGGATCCGCCGCCGCGAGTTCGGCTTCGGCGGAATCTCCAGATATTCCGAAACGATGACGGCCGGCGCGCCGTTCACGGTCGCGCGTGCCGCGCACGACTACCTGCCGTCCCCCGCCGGCGCGCTCTCGACCGTTTCCTACAACGGGATCACCGACGTTCGGGCGTCCTCGTCGGCATCGGACGCCACCTCGCTCGTGTTCAAGAGCGCAGCCGACTCGCCGTGGGCAGCGGTCGACGGTGATCCCGCGACGTCATGGCTCAGTGCGTCCCTGCACGGTGCGGTAGGCCAATGGATCGAGGTCGGGCTTCCGGAGGCGATCGGGATACCGAGTGTCGAGATCGCCTTCGCTGGCGCACAGGGGCCATTTCCCTCCCGCGTGCGGGTGACGACTGACGCGGGTTCCGTGGACGAGGACGTCTCGCCCGACGCGGGTGTGCAGAGCATCGGGCTGCCGCCGGGCCCCACGCAATCCGTGCGGCTGACCGTGCTGGCGACTGCTGATGACGCGCGCGGTGTGGAGGTCGGCCTGTCGACGTTCCGGATCCCGGGCGTCACCCCGACGCGAACGCTGGCCGTCCCCGGTTCCCAGACGCCCGACATCATGGCGTTCGCGGTGGAGAGTGGCCGGAGGCCGCAATGCCTCAGCGTGGCTGGCGGCGCTGCGTGCGACCGGTCCTGGGCAGCGCAGGGCGAAGAGGACAACGACGTCTCCCGGTCGGTCACGCTCTCTGCCGCCGCGGCGTACCGCGCCGCGGCGTCGGTTCGGCTGCTGCCCGGGACGTCCACGTCAGCGCTGCTCGACGCGGGCAATCCGATTCGCGCCATCTCCTCGTCGGTCGATTCGACGGATCCGCGGGAGCGGGCAGGGGCAGCTGTCGATGGCGATCCGAGCACCGGTTGGGTGGCTGCTCAGGGCGACCGGTCGCCGACGATCTCGCTGAGCATCGCGCACCCTCGGCGGATCAGTGGACTCGTGCTCACCACCCGCGCGGACGCTCCCGTCACTGTGCCGACCCAGGTCCTCGTCCACCTCGCCGACCGGCTGTTCGTCGCTGACGTGACATCGTCGGGGCAGATCGACTTCTCCCAGCCGGTGACCACGACATCGGTGTCGATCACCGTGCTGCACAGCACGCTCCGGACAAGCACGGATTCCCATGCGGGTACGGCGCATCTGCTGCCGGTGGGTATCAGTGAGATCGCCCTTGTCGGACGTGACGTGCCGACCGGTGCGGGAGCGTCCCGGGTAAGCGTCGGCTGCGATGCAGGCCTGCACCTCGACGTGGACGGTGCGGTAGTCCCGCTGCGTGTCAGCGCGCCGTCCGCGGATGTGCTCTCCGGTCGGTCCGTCGACGCGGTGCCTTGTACTCGCGCTCCGGTGGCAATGGCGCCGGGCAGCCACTCGATCCGGCTTGGACCCAGTGCCGGTGCCGCGCCGGAGTCGATCACGCTGACCAGGGCGCCTGCCACCCTGGCGCCGCGAAGGCAGGCCACCAGCGCGGGAATCGCCGCCGTAGGGGCGTGGTCGGCGACGCATCGTTCGGTGTCGGTAGCGACGTCCGGCGCGGCTTTCCTGCTCGTGCGCGAGAATGCGAACGCCGGCTGGCACGCAACACTCGACGGCAAGCGGCTCGACGCGGTCACGCTCGACGGCTGGCAACAGGGTTGGGTCCTTCCCGCGAATGCCAGCGGCGTCGTCCACCTCGACTTTGCTCCGCAGACCGCAGTCGACTGGGGGCTGCTCGCGGGTCTGCTGGCCGCGCTCGCTTTGGTCCTGCTCGTTTACCGACCTGCCCGGCGTCGGCCCGCGTCCGCGCCGCTGGGCGAGCGGATCTTGTCCGCGCGCTTGCTGCGGACCGGGTCCGTCATTGCCATGGTCCTCATCGGCGGCGCGCCGGGAGTGATCGCGGCGGTCGTGATCCTGGCGGGCCACGTCCTGTCGCGTCAGCTCGGACGGAAACTGCCGAATTGGGCGGGCGGAACGATCCTGCTCGCCGCCGGGTCGGCGGAGGCGGTCCGCCCGGCGGGGTCAGGCCATCCGCTGGCCGACAGCGTCGGTGTCCAGGGCATGTGTCTGTTGGCGCTGGCGGTTCTGCTCGTCGGAGCGGCGTCCGCCGGGGCGCCACGGACGGGAGAACCTGCGCAGCAGCGGACGCTCGACTAGGTACCACGATGCCGCCGCGGCGGCAGTGGCTGCGAGCGTGGTGAGCACGTACAGACCGACGAAGTGTCCGCCGAAACTCTTCCATCCCCATGCGCGCTGAATGGCGATCAGCAGTGCCAGGTGCCAGAGATACACGCCGTAGGAGATCGAACCGAGCCAACTCGCGACGGGATTGCCGAGCAAGCGCCGCAACCACCGCGAGGATCCCAGGACTACCGGCAGCAGGAAGGCGAACGCCGCTGCGCCATAGAGGTAGTGCTTGCTCGTCCATTCCCAGGCCGTCGTCGGCAGCAAGTTACGCGGGCCGCCCAACGGCAACGTCGACATCCAGAACAGCAGCGCGCCGATGACCCAACAGGTACCGGGTGCAGCAGCCCATTGCCGCAAGATGGTTACCCACCTCGTCGCCGGCCGGGCGCAACTGGCGACGGCGAGCAGCATCCCCAGCGCGAACCAATCCAGGTTGGCCGGCAGCCACAGCAGCTGAGGCGAAAGGTCCCCGTCGACCTTGTGCGCAAGCACGTTCGCCAGTAGCGCCCCGGCGAACATCGCGCCGAGCAACATCAGCTGCCCGTTCTGTTCGTTGTGGCGAAAGAGGAGGCGGGTGCTGACGGCGAGGAGTGGCAGCACGGCGTAGAACGCCACCTCGACGGCAAGCGTCCACATCTGAGTCAGCGATGGGTCGACGTTGTGGCCGTCGTAGGTCTGGGTCAGCAGCAGATAGTCGCGCCAGTCGCTGCCGTTCACATGGCGAGCAGTGAACAGCCCGAGGGTAACCGCCACGACGAGCCAGTACGCGGGCAGGATGCGCAGCGCGCGGCGCCACCAGAACGAGCCGAGGCGAGGCCGGGGCGTGTCGTCGATTGCCGCAGCGGCGAAGGGACGGAACAGTAGGTAGCCCGACAGCAAGAAGAAAAGCGTGACGCCGAAGTCCAGTCGGGCGAGCAACGGCGCGAACGGCCCGTCGTCCAGCGACTTGCCGCTGTTGAAGCCGGCATGGGTCGCTATCACCCCGTAGGCAGCGATGGCCCGCACGCCGTCCAGGGTGGGGACGTGCCGTGGGCCGGGGTCCGGCGAGTGCTCAGCGGCAGTCGTCATGGCGTGGCCGGGAATGGATAGCCGACCTCTGCCGCCGTGATGCAGATGTTGGTCGAGGTGCTGCGACTCTGGATCCGCACGGCGGTCGGTGACACCGACGGGAAGCGCAGATAGGCGACACCCAGGCTGGGCGCGAGCACGATTCGAGATCCGCCGACCGGAGCGACGTCATGCCCACCGCCGTCGACGAGATACACGTAGACGACTGATGAAAGCTGCTGGAAGTAGGACAGGCGCAGGAACCACTCATTGCGATGCGGCTGGCTCGTCAGCGGTTCGGTGCGATCGGTGATCTTCGAGATCAGTTCGTTGCAGAACCTGTTCGTCCCGCTGACGTTGACGTGCGCGGCGGACAGTAACCTTCCCGGAACGATCCGCCCGTCCGCGGCAACGACCTTCGGTGCCGGGACGCCCTGGTCGAAACGCGCGTGCACGCCGGTGAGGGCAAGGAGGTCGGAGATGTAGCGCGCGGGTTCAAGGACAGGCACGATCACCGGATTGATCCCCGTGTCGAACAGGTTCACGGGTGCGGCGCTCTGGCGAGCGCTGGCCGTGAGGTGCCGGACGTAGCTGCGAGCCGGGTTCTGCGCCCACTGCTGGGTGTAGCTCACGCCAGAAGCAACCGACGCGGCGGCGATGACGAGGGCCACTCCAATGGAGGCCACCCCTGCGGCAATGCGGTGCTCGACGCGGCGGTGTTCTCGAGTGTGCGGTCCGCCTTCGGTTTCCCGGGCCACGGCCGAAGCCGGCTCCAATCGAGCGCGGATGGCGTCGGCGCCGGTGAACCACAGGCAGAGGCACACCGCCACGGCGGCCGGGACCGCCGTGTAGAACGCGTACTCCATCCTGTGCGCGATGATCATTCCGAAGGCGTCGAACCGCCCGATCGCGACGACAATGATCCCGATCGCGGAGACGATCGCTGGCATGCTCCAAGCCAATACGGCCCGCCAGCCGATCCGTCTGGCACCGATCGCCACCGCGACCCCAACGAGCACCAACGACGCCACTCGCGCCGTCGCCCCAGGAAACGCGAATCCGTAGTAGCTGTTCGGAGTGTTGATCCACCTGAACTGCGCCCCGGTCAGCGAGGGGGCGATCGACGCCGACCAGTCGGTGCGGACCAGGGCCAAGGCGTCGCCGAGGCTCACTCGGTGGGCGGTGGAGGCGTAATTCCCCGGGCCGAGAAAGTAGTACGCGGCGAAGCCGAGTACGGGCAGGGCGATGAGCGCCCACTCGCGCCAGCACGAGAGCGTGGAGCGCAGGCGCTCGCGCAGCGTGCCGTCGAAGAGGAAGCCGACCGACAACAGCGGGAGGATGAGGGCCGTGACCGCAGCCTGTTCGCTGACAAGGGTGGCGCCGATGACGCCGGCGGCGGCCGCCACCGCCCACTTCCATTCTCGGGAGACGGCGTATCGGACGTGGCTGGTCAGCCCGGCGAGCAGCAGGAGTTGCGATCCGAGCAGCCCTATCGACGAGGTCAGCCACAGCGTGCCCTCGACGAGGAAAGGGCTGATCGCATACAGCGCGAGCACCACCAGCACGCCCGCCCGACGGCCCACGAGGAGCGCGAGCAACCTGCCGAGCATCAGGGTGGCCGCCGCCTGGGCGAGGAGTCGTAGGACGATCGTGGCGGGGTAGTTCAGTGGGATCGTCCGGTTGAGGACCCAGAACACGAAACGGCCCGCAATCCCGAGGTGTCCGCCCTGAGACAGGGTGAGATAGGACCACGACAACGGGCGCCCCGTCGCTTGGGCCAGGTTGGAGAAGTCGGCCTGGTAATACCAGCCTCGGCTCGTCAGCACCCCGAGCCAGACCGCCTGCGCCACAACGATCCCGCCGAGTGCCACCCGGTACCGGTCGGCCGAACGCAACAACCGCCCGATGTCGGAACCGGCGTGCTCGGCTGGCGGCGTCACAGTTTCGGCGGTCACAGTGGCCGGGCGCCCCTCGAGAGTTGGGTCGTGTCGTCTTGCTGCGAGCGCTCCGACCACTCGCGTGGCTATGGCCAAAGGTCCCGAAGACGCGTGCCTTCGGGATGCTACGTCCATCATTAGTGCCCTGGTAGCGTCCGGTTAACACTAGCGAAACGTCGATTTGACGTTGAGGGAGTAACGATGCGCCGCATCTTGGGATCCGTGCTGATCGGGCTCGGGTTGTTCGGCATCGTGCTGGCGATCCTGTTGCCTACTGTCGTCGTGTCCGGATCGAAGAAGACGCCGCTCGACCTCAACATCACCCTGCACTCGACCGGCAGCGCCCAGGTACTCAACGCAGCGACGGGCAAGGTCTCCGACGTCAACCTGCGCGCCACGCGCATCGTACGCAGCGACTCGAAGGCTTCCGACGGCAAGAAGACCACCGTCGACGAGACCCTCTGCACCGTAATCGTCCAAGGCGACACCGCGGACTGTTTGCGGGCACCCGACCCACGGCTGCTCAGCATCACCACCGACCGCGTCACCAGCGACCGCCGGTCTGCAGAGGCAGTTCACGTCGCGAAGTACAAGGAGAACGTCAATGGCGACGCGTCCAAGCGCCACACGGGCATGGCCTACAAGTGGCCGATCGACGCGAAGAAGAAGACCTATCAGTTCTATGAGCCGGATCTCGCCAAGGCGTTTCCGGCGGCCTACAAGGGCACCTCCAAGATCAAGGGTTTGACGGTGTACGAGTACGTCTGCGACACCGGAACCCAGCCCTACCAAGTGCAGGGTCTGTTCCCCGGCACGTACACCGACACGCGCACGGTCTATGTCGAGCCGCAGACCGGCGCGATCATGAAGGGCGTCGAGCACCAGGTGCAGGCGCTGGCCGACGGGCAGGTAGCGCTCGACACGACACTGACGTTCGACCAGAAGGCGATCGACTACCAGGCCAACTTCGCCAAGGACAAGATCAAGGCCTTGCACCTCGCGCAGATCTGGGGTCCGATCGTTGTCGGTGTGCTGGGCATTGGCGCCCTGGTCGGCGGGTTCCTGCTACTGCGCACACGCCGCGGGTTAGACGGAAACTCCGATGGCGACGCTCGACTCGGCCGCCCGACACCGGACGACCCCCAGGCCTACGACGACACACCGCTGCTCTCTGGGAACTCGCAGACGTAAATCGCGGTGCCGGGCAGGATCGCGCCGCGCAACGCAGACCACTGTCCCCATTCCTCGACGTGCCCGGCCGGCCACTCCGGCTCGACAATGTCGAGTAGCCGGAATCCCGCCGCGGCGAGCTCGCGCACTCGGTCACCGAGCGTGCGGTGGTGCTCGACGTAGGTCGCCTCGCCCGCATCCGCGTACTCGACATAGGGCGTGCGATCCCAATAGGGCATCGTCGCGGTCAGGCCGTCCGGACCCGGGTCGTCCGGGAACGACCACCGCAGGGGGTGCGTCGTCGCGAAGACCCAGCGGCCGCCGGGACGAAGCACCCTGGCGATCTCGCGCATCACCCGGCCCGAGTCCTCGACGAACGGCACGGCGCCGAACGCGGTGAACACGATGTCGAACGAGGCCGACGCGAACGGCACGAACTGCGCGTCGGCCTGCACCAGCGGAACAGCTATCCCGGTCTCGGCCGCGCCGGCGCGGGCGTGGCGCAGCATGCCGGCGGAGATGTCGAACGCGACCGGACGTGCGCCAGCCTCGGCGAGCCACCGTGAACACATCGCCGCGCCACAGCCGACCTCGAGCACCCGCTTGCCGGTGACCTCGCCGAGCAGGTGCGCGTCGGCCTCGCGCAGCCGCTCGGGGCACCAGACAAAATCGGCGACACCCAGGAACGTGCCGTGGGCTGCGTGGTAGTTGTCAGCGTCGGCGTCCCACCAGCGGCGGTTGGCACGCATCGTGCTCGTCGCGTCCTCGGCACGCCGCGTCACCCCCACCGCGTTCGGACTCTGCGCCACACCCGCGATCCTGCCAGTCGGCGTCAGCTACCGTGACGCCCGGCATCATCGGCACAATCCGGAGGTAGCACGGTGGCAATTCCGCTGCGCGCGAACCTGTTCTGGCGACTTGCCTCGTTGATCGATCGCGCCAGTGCCGCGACGCTGACGGCGGACAACGTGCGCGCCTCGAGTGATCGGCGCAAGAAGCTGACCGCGTTGCCGGGGATGACCCTGTTCCTGGGGCGCACCGACCGCGGGGCTCAGGCCGAGGACAGCGTCGCGGAGCTGCCGGACGGCACCGCGCTGCCCGTCCGCGTCTACCGGCCACGCGCCGCGTCCGGCACCGCCCTGCCGGTCGTCGTGTACTTCCACGGCGGCGGCTGGGTGTCGGGCGATGCGCGCCAGTCCGAGTGGTGGTGCAGCTCGATCGCAGCGCAGGCCGACGTCGTCGTGGTGTCCGTCGACTATCGCCTCGCGCCAGAACACCCGTTTCCGGTTCCGGGACAGGATTGCTACGCGGCCACCGTGTGGGTCATGGAGCACGCCGAGGAGCTGGGCGTCGACGCGACCCGGCTAGCCGTGATGGGTGACAGCGCGGGCGGCAACCTCTCGGCGGTGGTGTGTCTGATGGCCCGCGACCAGGGCGGTCCGGCCATCGCGCTCCAGGTGCTGCTCTACCCGTCGGTCGAGATCGTCGAGTCCTTCCCGTCCGAGGACGAGAACGCCCACGCTCCGGTGCTCACGAAGGCCGACCTGACCGTGTTCAGCAGGCTGTACCTCGGCGGCGCCGACGGCACCGACCCGTATGCGTCACCCCTGCGGGGCAAGCACACAGGGCTACCGCGGGCATTGATCCAGACCGCGCAGCACGACCCGTTGCGCGACCACGGTCCGGCCTACGCCGCGGCCCTGCGCGACTCGGGCGTCGAGGTACGGCTGACCAACTACGTCGACGCCGTGCACGGCTATGTCTCGCTCCCCGGCATCGTCCCCGCGGCCCGCCAGGCCCTGGCCGAGGCCGTCGTCGAGGTCCGCAGCGCGCTGCAGGCATCAATTTCCTTGTAAAGAATGCTCTGGAGTAGGCTTTGGCCTGCGGGACAGGTCTGTGGCCTCGACATGGAGTAGGCCGCTCGTCGTTCATCACCGATTCGGCGATTCGGGCGTGTCCGCAACCGCTGGAAGAAACTGTCAGGACCCACCTACTCAATGACGTCTACCGCCGAAGCTCCTACCACGAGAACACCGCAAGTTGCGATCAACGACGTCGGCTCCGCCGAAGACTTCCTCGCCGCCATCGATCTGACGATCAAGTACTTCAACGATGGCGACATCGTCGAGGGCACCATCGTCAAGGTCGACCGCGACGAGGTCCTGCTCGACATCGGCTACAAGACCGAGGGCGTCATCCCCTCGCGTGAGCTGTCGATCAAGCACGACGTCGACCCCAACGAGGTCGTCAGCGTCGGCGACTCGATCGAGGCCCTGGTCCTCCAGAAGGAGGACAAGGAAGGCCGGCTGATCCTGTCCAAGAAGCGCGCCCAGTACGAGCGCGCCTGGGGCACGATCGAGCAGAAGAAGGAGAACGACGAGGTCGTCGAGGGCACCGTCATCGAGGTCGTCAAGGGTGGTCTGATCATCGACATCGGCCTGCGCGGCTTCTTGCCCGCGTCGCTCGTCGAGATGCGCCGCGTGCGCGACCTGCAGCCCTACGTGGGCAAGACGCTCGAGGCGAAGATCATCGAGCTCGACAAGAACCGCAACAACGTGGTGCTGTCGCGCCGGGCGTGGCTCGAGCAGACGCAGTCCGAGGTGCGCAGCGAGTTCCTGAACAAGCTGGCCAAGGGCCAGGTTCGTACCGGTGTCGTGTCCTCCATCGTCAACTTCGGCGCGTTCGTCGACCTCGGCGGGGTCGACGGCCTGGTGCACGTCTCCGAGCTGTCCTGGAAGCACATCGACCACCCGAGCGAGGTCGTCGAGGTCGGTCAGGACGTCACCGTCGAGGTACTCGACATCGACCTGGACCGCGAGCGCGTCTCGCTGTCGCTCAAGGCGACGCAGGAAGACCCGTGGCGCCAGTTCGCGCGTACCCACCAGATCGGTCAGGTTGTGCCGGGCAAGGTCACCAAGCTGGTGCCGTTCGGCGCGTTCGTCCGCGTCCAGGACGGCATCGAGGGCCTGGTGCACATCTCCGAACTGGCCGAGCGCCACGTCGAGATCCCCGAGCAGGTCGTGCAGGTCGGCGACGACCTGCTGGTCAAGGTGATCGACATCGACCTCGAGCGTCGGCGCATATCGCTCTCGCTGAAGCAGGCGAACGAGGGTGCGCTGGGCGACGAGCACTTCGATCCGGCGCAGTACGGCATGGAAGCCCAGTACGACGACAAGGGCGACTACATCTACCCGGACGGCTTCGATCCCGACACGCAGGAGTGGCTCGAAGGCTTCGACACGCAGCGCGAGGCCTGGGAGAAGCGCTACTCGGCCGCGCGGGAGCGCTTCGAGGCGCACCGCAAGCAGCAGGACGAGGCCAAGAAGGCCGATGCCGAGGCTGAGTCCGAGACCGGCGAGTCCAGCTCGTACACGTCAGAGGTGCCGGAGACCGAGGGCTCGCTGGCGTCCGACGAAGCGCTGGCCGCGCTGCGCGAGAAGCTCGCGGGCCGGTAGTCACCTGGCGATTCATGTATCCCCGTGTTGAGTGACGTATCAACGACCCGGGGGGAACGGTCGGTACTGTCCGGTCTGTGATGGTTGGGCTGACGGGCGGCGTGGGATCGGGCAAGAGCACCGTGTCGGCGCTGTTGAGCGTGCACGGCGCGGTGGTCATCGACGCGGACGCGATCGCCCGCGAGGTGGTCGAGCCGGGCACCGCGGGTTACGACGCCGTCGTGGCGCGGTTCGGACCTGGCGTGGTGGCCGCCGACGCGACGTTGGACCGCGCGGCGATCGCCGCGATCGTCTTCGCCGACGAGATCGCGCGAAAGGACCTGAACGCGATCGTCCACCCGCTCGTCGGGAAGCGCTCGGCCGAGGTGATGGCGGCCGTCTCGAAGGACGCGATCGTCGTCTACGACGTGCCGCTGCTGGTCGAGGGCGGGCTGGCCTCGGGCTTCGACTGCGTGGTGGTAGTCGAGGCCGACCCGGGGACCCGGCTGGCCCGGCTCGCTGATCGAGGCCTGCCCGAGCAGGAAGCGCGGGCGCGGATGGCCGTACAGGCCAGCGACGAGCAGCGCCGGGCCGTTGCCCACGAGGTGATCAGCAACGACGGCTCGCGCGAGTCGCTGGACGAGCAGGTGAGCGCGCTCTGGCAGCGGCTGGTCGCCCGCCGCGGCGCGGTCGCCGACGGCGGTTCGTGACGGTAGGGGGTTTGGAGGGGGTCTGAGCCGTCCGATAGAGTCACTGACCAGCAGACGGCACGGATTTCGCGCCCGTCGGCATCGCGGACGTAGCGCAGCTGGTAGCGCATCACCTTGCCAAGGTGAGGGTCGCGGGTTCGAATCCCGTCGTCCGCTCGAGGCACCGCCCTCGGCGCCCGCATGTCGGCGCAGTGGGTCGCCGGCACCTCGGCGGCGTGGCCGAGTGGCTTAGGCAAGGGCCTGCAAAGCCCTGTACGCGGGTTCGATTCCCGCCGCCGCCTCGCGTTTCACAACCACCGCATCGCGGTGTACATAAGGGCGATTAGCTCAGTGGGAGAGCACTACCTTGACACGGTAGGGGTCACTGGTTCAATCCCAGTATCGCCCACC
>DAITQD010000068.1:8304-14485 GCA_036833255.1 Jatrophihabitantaceae bacterium | reverse complement strand
AGCAACTTGTTGACGCCGCGCCAATAGCGTCCTAGCGTGCGGCGATGGGCTACACACAGATCAGCTACGCCGTTCACGACCGGATCGCGACGATCACTCTCGACCGCGCCGAGCACCGCAACGGGTTCACCGTCGTGATGTCCGACGAGCTGGCTGACGCCCTCGGCCGGGCCGAGGCGGACGGTGCCGTGCGGGCGATCGTCCTGACCGCGAACGGCAAGGACTTCTGCGTCGGCATGGACCTGTCCGCGGGCGGTATGGCCGACGTTTCCGACCCGGATTGGTTGGAACCCGCGACCCGCGTGACCCGCCCGATGTACGCCTCGACCAAGCCAGTGATCGCGGCGATCCAGGGCGCCGCCGCGGGCGTCGGGATCACGATGACGCTGCCGGCCGACTACCGCATCGCCTCGACCGACGCCCGATTCGGCTTCGTCTTCGCGCGGCGCGGCCTGTACCCCGAGGGCGGTTCGACGTGGTTCCTGCCGCGCATCGTCGGGCTGGGCCGGGCGATGGACTGGATGATCAGCGGCCGAATCTTCGACGCGCAGGAGGCGCTGGCGGCCGGCTTGGTGCACAGCCTGCACGAGCCCGCCGACCTCCTGCCGCGCGCCCACACGCTGGCGCGAGAGATCGTCACGCACTGCGCGCCGGTCTCGGTCGCGGTGATCCGCCAGACCCTGCTGCGGATGGGCTGCGCCGACTCGCCCGAGCCGGCGTTCGAGCTGGATTCGAAGCTGATCGCCAGTTGCGTGCAGAGCTCCGACGCCGTCGAGGGGATCATGTCGTTCCTGCAGCGCCGCCCGCCCGAGTTCACGCTGCGCACGCCCGAGGACCTGCCGCCGTTCCTCCCATGGCTCGAAGCGCGGTGACTGCCGACGCAGCAGTGCGCCGCCGACGGCTCGAGCCCGTCGAGCGCCGCGAGCAGATCCTGCTCTGTGCGATCCGGCTGTTCGGCGAGCGCCCGTACGCGGCCGTGTCGACGACCGAGATCGCGGCCCAGGCCGCCGTGGCCCGCGGCCTGGTCAACCACTACTTCGGCACGAAGCGGGAGCTGTACCTGGTCGTGGTGCGCCGGATGCTCCGCGTCCCCAACAGTGCCGCCGCGACGCTGCCGACCGGCTCGCTGCGCACGCGGGCGGAGGCGAGCGTGAACTGGTTCCTCGACTCGGTGAGCCCGCACGGCCGCACCTGGGTAGCGGTCATCGGCACCGAGGGCGTCGGCAGCGATCCCGACGTCGAGGCGATCCTGGCCGAAGCCGACGAGGTCGCGGTCGACCACGTGCTCGCGGCGGTCGGACTCGGCGACCGCGGCTCCGGGCACGAGAAACGACGTGCGGTGATCCGGGCCTATGGCGCGCTGGTGAAGGCGGCGACGCGGGAGTGGGTACGCGGCACGCTCAGCCGCGACGAGCTGCGGCTGTTGCTGACTCAATCGCTGCTGAGCCTGGTCCGCGACACGTTCCCGCACCTCGCCGAATAGACGAGGCCGAGCCGCGCGGTTCGCGCAGCTCGTGCGAGAGGTGCCGCGCGCGTACACCCGCAGCGGACGTAGACATGCGCCGGCCCCGATCGTTTCGGATCGGGGCCGACGCCAATCCGGCGCGCTGGGTCAGCCCGCGTTGACCACGGCGACGTGGGTGGACCAGTTGGCGAGGGCCGTCCTGGTGCCGCTACACGTCCCGAACGGGGCTGCCTCGTACTGCGCCAACGTGCAGGTCTGCGCGATGTATTCGCTGGCGATCCAGACCGTGCTGCCGACGACGCTCGCGGCGCCGTAGTCGCCCCATCGCGGCCGGTTGTAGAGGAAGCCGCGGTAGCCGCTGAAGTCGTCGTCGGGGCCCAGACCCGCGCCCACGACCGTGACAGCAGAGGCAGGGGTGCCTACCTGGTCGTCCAGCCGCACGTAGGCCGCACTCGGGAAGTAGTCCTTACCGGCGAGGGACAGCGCCATGACGGCGTGCCCTGTGGCGGTCACGCCGAGGGCGGGGTAGCTGATGTTGTTGCCGGTGACGGCCAGCGTCGCCTGCTTGACCAGCGTGTTGCCGTTGGGGTCGACGACGTAGTAGGCGACTCCGGCCTTGGTGGCCCCGTCGACGTCGACAGCGGTGCCGAGCGCGCCCCACAGCTTGCCGTGCGCGTAGGCGCTCTGCAGCATGCGGGTGTCGGAGCTGTCGAACGCGTACTCGTACTCCTTGTACTTGTCCGGCGTGCCGAGCACGGCCTTCGCGCATGCCGTGACGTTGAGGCAGTCCGCCAGTGGGACGGATCCCACCTTCTGATCCGAAGCCGGTGGCGGGAAGTACGCGTTCACCGGCACGGTCGTGTGCGTCAGCCGGAGCCCGCTGGGGTTGGTGCGAATGAGCCCAGTGTTGGCGATCGACCAGACGAGGATCTGCTGGGAGACGATCGGATTGTCACCCGACCACGAGTCGGAGCTCAGAAAATACATCTTGTTAAACGCGTAGGCGGTCCCGGTCGAGACGGCCGGGGCGAGTGTGAAGCCGTCGTAGTACACGCCTTGGTAGAGGTCCTGCCGCCGGGTGTCCATCAGCGCGCCCGGGATCGTCGCCGAGCCTGCGGCTAGAGCCTGCTTGTCGATCGCATACACGATCGCGCCGTTGGAGCCGGCGACGAGGGTCGGATACTCGTTGGTCGTGATGTAGAAGCCGTTGGCATCGGTCCCGATGTGCGGGTAGTCGGCGAAGCACGGGCAGTTCGGTCGCGACGGCGTTCCGTCAGTGCCGTCGTTGGTGGTGTCCAGCTGGTAGATGCTCCACTGGCCCAGCGCGGTGCCAGGCGGGCTCACCGCGATGTCGACGAAGGATGCCCCCGTCGGGTTGCCTGCGGAGTCGGAGACGAGGTCGTAGACCGTCATGAAGAACCGGTTGGAGCCCGCGTCGTAGACGCAGGTCGGGTCGCCCATCTGGTGCGGGCTGGCGACGCCCGTCGCCCGGATGATCTCGTTATCGTGCCAGTAGAACTGGTTGACGGAGATGAGAGCGCTGACCGCGGAGCCACTCGGGTTGTAGATCTGGATCGCGTTGTTGACGGCCTCGACGACCTGTCCGTCGCCGGAGCAGAGGGCCTGGTCGGGTGGGGTGAGTGACCACTGGTTGCCGCCGTCGGTGGTGCGCTGCTGGTAGTGGTTGATCCCCTGCCAGCCGGACGCGGCGCTGGCGCCGTTCACGGTGAGCACCTGGGTCGGCAAGATGCCGGACGGCGGCGGCGTGCCATGGGTTGCCCTCGCGTGCGAGTGCGGGCTGCGGTTGGCGACTGCCTTCACCGTGCCCGCGACGTCGTCCCCGCTCGGCGGGCGCAGTTCACCGGCTGAGGAGCCCGCCGGAGCGACGGTCGAGGTGCCGACCCGATGGACGCTTACGCGCGCTGCGCTCGTGGACGCTGCCGCCGAGGCGGCGCTGGCGGTCACCGCGGACAGCGCGAGCGGCACAGCGGTCAGGATGCTGACGGCAGCCGCTGACGAACCTCTTGGACCTGGTCATCGATCTCCCATGACTGAGCAAGCGGATAGTCGGCCGGAGTGTAGGCCACCCCGCGCGCGAACGCCATTTGTGGCCAAGGCGGCAGCTAGGACGCGGGCCGGCCGAACGCGACGATGCCGAGGTCATTAATGAGATTGCGCCCGACGGGTAGCGTCGATGAACCGTGGCCGATGATCCGGACCTGCTCGCCGAACGCGCCCATCTCGAATCCGCCCGCAGGTGTCTGGCGAGCATGCAGCGCAGCGCCTCGGCGATCGCCGACTACGGCGTGGACGAGCTCGCCAGCCAGTCCCTCGGCAGGATGCGCGGCGAACGGCTGCGCGCCCTGGGCGCCGACCCGGACGCGCCGCCGTTCTTCGGGCGCACCGACGGGGACGCGGAAGGCACGGTGGACGACGGCGTCGAGACGTTCCACATCGGCCGCCGCCACGTCCGCGACGACAATGGGGATCCGGTCGTCATCGACTGGCGGGCGCCGATCGCCCGGGCGTTCTACCGGGCCACCCCCGCCGACCGGATGGGCGTGCGACTGCGGCGCCGCTTCGGCTTCCATGACGGGGAGCTGACGTCGTACGAGGACGAGCACCTCGAGCGCGGCCAGGCGCTCGGGTTGCGCTCGGACCTGCTGCGCGAGGAGATCGAGCGTCCCCGCGTCGGGCCGATGCGCGACATCGTGGCCACGATCCAGCCGGACCAGGACGACCTGGTCCGGGCCGACCTCGACACTTCGCTGTGCATCCAGGGCGCGCCCGGCACGGGCAAGACCGCGGTGGGCCTGCACCGCGCGGCCTACCTGCTCTATACCTACCCCGAGCGACTGCGGCGTTCCGGCGTGCTCGTCGTCGGGCCGAACCGGGCGTTCCTGCACTACATCGCCCAGGTGCTGCCATCGCTCGGCGAGGGCGGCATCGAGCAGGCGACAGTGGGCCAGCTCATGTCGTGGATCGTGCGGGCCGCCGAGGCGCCCGAACTCGCCACACTCAAGGGTGACGCTCGGATGGCCGACGTGCTGCGGCGGGCCGTGCTGAGCCACGTGGCCAAGCCGTCCGACGACGTGGTCGCGATCGTCGCGACGATGCGATACCGCATCGGCGCGCACCACCTGCGCCGTTACGTCGACGACGCCCGGCGCGCACTCGCCGACGGGCTGCGCTGGTCGATCGCGCGGGAGCGGCTCCGGACGCAGGTTGCCGAGGACGTCCGGCGGCAACGCGAGGACGCCGGCGGAGCGCCGAGCGATGCCGATACGGCGAAGGTCATGCGCTCGCCGGCGGTACGCGACTTCGTCGACTCGGTGTGGCCGGCGCTCTCGGCGCCCGGCCTGCTGGCCCGCCTCTACGACGACGCCGAGTTCCTGCGCCGCTGCTCGGCGACCATCCTTACCGACGAGGAGCGCACGGTGCTCGCGCGCCCCGCGGCGCGGTCGCTGAAGGCAGCTCGCTGGACGGCTGCCGACGCGGTGCTGCTCGACGAGTTCGATGGTCTGCTGACGGGCGCTCCGTCCTACGTGCACGCGATCGTCGACGAGGCGCAGGACCTTTCCGCGATGCAGTGCCGGGTAATCGCCCGCCGCTGCCCGACCGCGTCGGTGACGGTGCTCGGGGATCTGGCCCAGGCCACCAGCCCATGGGCACCAGGCGACTGGGCGAGCACGCTGCGCCACCTCGGCCACGCCGGCGCGCAGATCCGGCCGTTGACTGCGGGGTACCGGGTGCCGGCCGAGGTACTCGAGCTGGCCAACCGGCTACTGCCACACATCGCCACCGGGGTATCCCCCGCGACGTCCATCCGGCAAGGCCACGACGCGCTGCGCTTCGGTCGGCTCGCCGGGCTGGCCGACGAGGTGCGGCGCTGCCTTGCCGTCGAGGGATCGGTCGGCGTCATCGTCGCGGATGCCCGCGTCGAGCACTCCCTGCGCGAACTGGCTGGGGCGGGCATCGAGGCCGAGCTGCTCGACGCGGATGCCGACCCACGGGTGTCCGTCGTGCCGGCGTCCGAGGCCAAGGGTCTGGAGTTCGACTCGGTGGTGCTGGTGGAACCGGCCGCGATCGTGGCCGGTGAAGCGACCCGCGCCGCAGGCCTGCGCCGCCTCTACGTCGTGCTGACCCGCGCCGTCTCGCGCCTTGCCGTGCTCCACGACGAGCCCCTGCCGCCCGAGCTGCATCCCGCTATTCCCAGCTGATCACGACGGTCCCGGCGTGAAGGTGTAGGTCGGGAAGTTGTGGGCCACGTCGGCGATGAACGCGAAAACGAGGATGAACCAAACGATGAGCAGGACGAGGAGTACCGCCCCGACGATCACCGCGATGAGGCCGAACTGCTTCGCACTGTGGGAGGCACTCTCGGCGCCGGCCCGGTCGCCGGCGTTCCAGGCGCCGTCGACCCTTCCCGAGTAGATGAATGCCGGGATCGCGAGCGGCCAGAACGTGAAGATTGCAGCGATCGCCCACCCGATGTTGGTGGACGGCTTCTCCTGCGGCGGGCCGGCAGGACCGGGCGGATAGCCCCAACCAGGCGGCGGGGGGCCATATCCGTACCCGGGCGACGGGTAGCCGTAGCCCGGCGGTCCGTAGCCCGGCGGTCCGTACCCGGGCGGCGGGTAGCCGTAGCCCGGCGGCGGACTGAATCCGGGGGGCTGCTCGCCCATCGGTGGCTGAGTCATCGACTTCTCCCTCGCG
>DAITQD010000068.1:0-8204 GCA_036833255.1 Jatrophihabitantaceae bacterium | reverse complement strand
GAATCCGGGGGGCTGCTCGCCCATCGGTGGCTGAGTCATCGACTTCTCCCTCGCGTCATTGATCAAGCGTGACTCGGGCACTGTGGCACGTCGTGACCGCGATCACGGTTATGGTAGGAACCCCTGGGTAAGTCTGGCGGTGCGCCATCCCTGTACCAACAGATACGCCAGTCGCCAACTAACCGCCCGGCGTGGCAACCCCACCCCGTGTGTCGTATGCGAGGAGTGGTCAATGACCCACCAGGTACCTGCCGTGCAGCCTGAGCCGGACATGGTCCAGTTGCTCACGCCCGAGGGGCAGCGTGTCGAGCACCCCGACTACCCGCTCGATATCACCGACGAGCAGATCGCTGCGCTCTACCGTGACCTCGTCCTCGTGCGCCGCATCGACGCCGAAGCCATCGCGCTGCAACGGCAGGGCGAGCTGGGCCTGTGGGCGTCGCTGCTCGGCCAGGAGGCTGCCCAGGTCGGCGCCGGGCGGGCGCTGAAGAAGCACGACATGGCGTTTCCGACCTATCGCGAGCACGGCGTCGCCTGGTGCCGCGGCGTCGATCCGCTCTCGCTCCTGGGCCTGTTCCGCGGCACGAACCTCGGCGGGTTCAACCCGCACGATCACAACTTCAACATGTACACGATCGTGATCGGTGCGCAGACGCTGCACGCCACCGGCTACGCGATGGGCATCGTCCGCGACGGGGCCGTCGGCACCGGCGATCCCGACCGAGACACCGCGGTGCTCGCGTTCTTCGGTGACGGCGCGTCCAGTCAGGGCGACGTCAACGAATCCTTCGTGTTCGCCGCGGCCGGCAATCTGCCCGTCGTCTTCTTCTGCCAGAACAACCAGTGGGCGATCAGCGAACCGGTCACGACGCAGAGCCGGGTGCCGCTCTACAAGCGCGCCAGCGGCTTCGGCTTCCCCGGCCTGCGGATTGACGGCAACGACGTGCTCGCCAGCCTCGCCGTCACCCGCAAGGCCCTCGACGACGCCCGCAACGCTCAGGGCCCGATGCTCATCGAGGCGTTCACCTACCGGATGAACCCGCACACGACGAACGACGACACGCGCCGCTACCGGCTCGACAGCGAGGACGAGACCTGGAAGCTGAAGGACCCGATCGCGCGGGTGAAGGCCTACCTGGCCCGCGAGGCCAAGATCGGGGCCGAGTTCTTCACCGACCTCGAGCAGGAGTCCAAGGTGCTGGCCGAGCACATCCGCGCCGGCTGCCGGGCCTTGGCGAACCCCTCGCCGGAGTCGGCGTTCGAGCACACCTACGTCGACATGCCCGACGAGTTGCGCGAGCAACGCGACGAGTTCGCCGAGTTCGTGACGTCGATCGAGGAAGAGGTGTCGGCATGAGTGAGCATCCCGGCGAGCGCCCGCTCACCATGGCCAAGGCGCTCAATGAGGGCCTACGCAAGGCGATGGAGGACGATCCGAAGGTCCTCATCATGGGCGAGGACGTCGGCAAGCTCGGCGGCGTCTTCCGCGTCACCGACGGCCTGCAGAAGGACTTCGGCGAGGACCGCGTCATCGACACGCCGCTGGCCGAGTCGGGCATCATCGGCACCGCGGTCGGTCTGGCGATCCGTGGCTACCGCCCGGTCTGCGAGATCCAGTTCGACGGCTTCGTCTTCCCCGGCTTCGACCAGATCGTCAGCCAGGTCGCCAAGATGTACAACCGCTCCGCCGGCCTGGTGAAGATGCCGATCACCATCCGCATCCCGTTCGGCGGCGGCATCGGGGCGGTCGAGCACCACAGCGAGTCGCCGGAGGCCTACTTCGCCCACACCGCGGGCCTGAAGGTCGTCGCCTGCTCGAACCCGTCCGACGCGTATTGGATGATCCAGCAGTCCATCGCCTCCGACGACCCGATCGTCTTCTTCGAGCCCAAACGCCGCTACCACGCCGCCAAGTCCGCAGTCGAGGCCGAGGCCTACCCGCTGCACCAGGCGCGGGTCGTGCGGCCGGGCCGTGACCTCACCGTGCTCGCATACGGGCCGATGGTCGCGATGGCGCTCGAGTCGGCGGCGGCTGCCGCCGAGGACGGCCGTGAACTCGAGGTCATCGACCTGCGCTCGATCTCGCCGCTGGACATGCCAACCGTCATCGAGTCGGTCCAGCGCACCGGCCGGTTGATCGTCGTGCACGAGGCGCCGCGCAGCTTCGGGGTTGGCGCTGAGATCGCGGCGCGCGTCCAGGAGCAGGCGTTCTACTCGCTCGAGGCGCCCGTGCTGCGCGTCTCCGGCTTCGACACGGTCTATCCGCCGAGCCGCCTCGAGAACGAGTGGCTGCCGAACATCGACCGCATCCTGGACGCCGTCGACCAGAGCCTGGGGTATTGACGTGGGAGTCATCAAGCAGTTCAAGCTGCCCGACCTCGGTGAGGGGTTGACTGACGGCGACATCCTCAAGTGGATGGTCGCGGTCGGCGACACCGTCGAGGTGAACGACACAATCTGCGAGGTCGAGACGGTGAAGGCGGCCGTCGAGTTGCCCTCGCCGTTCGCCGGCGTCGTCACCGGGCTGCATGCCGCCGAGGGCGACACGGTGCTCGTCGGGACACCGATCATCTCGATCGACACCGGCGGGGCCGACGCCTCGCCCGCCACCGGGCCTGCACCGGCGGCGACCGTCGGCAGTGCGAGCGAGGACATGGTGCCGAGTCCGCCGGCTGCCGCGAGCGGTGCGGAGATCGGCGCGGCCGAAGAGCGCCAGATGACGCTCGTCGGCTACGGGCCGCAGGAAGGCGGCTCGAGCCGGCGCCGGCGCAAGGCCGCCTCCGAGCCCGTCACCACCTCGGCCCAGGCCGCGTTCGACGTGTCGCCCGTGGCTGAGTCGGTACTCGACGCCGGGCCGCTGCGGCACGCTGCGCACGGGATGCTGGCCAAGCCGCCGGTGCGCAAGCTCGCCAAGACGCTGGGCGTGGATCTGGCGACGCTGTCTGCCACCGGGCCGAACGGGACGGTGTCGCGCGAGGACGTCGCTGCCGCCGCTGGCCCGCGGGTGGACGGTTCGGCACCGACCCGCACAGGTGAGCATTCGACGCGCGAGACCCACATCCCGATCAAGGGCGTGCGCAAGCACACCGCGGCGGCCATGGTCGCTTCGGCGTTCACCGCCCCGCACGTCACCGAGTTCATCACCGTCGATGTCACCGCGATGATGGAACTGCGCGAGCGGGTAGCGGCCCGCCGCGACTTCCGGGACGTGAAGGTCTCGCCGCTGCTGTTCGTGGCCAAGGCCGTCATCCTCGCCGCCCGGAAGACTCCGGAGATCAACTCGACGTGGGACTCCGCCGCAGGCGAGATCGTCGTCAAGCACTACGTCAACCTGGGCATCGCGGCGGCCACCGAGCGCGGGCTGATCGTGCCCAACATCAAGGACGCCGACGCGCTATCGCTGCGCGAGCTGGCCGTCGCGATGGGTTCACTGACCGATACTGCCCGCTCGGGCCGCACCTCGCCCGCGGACATGTCCGGCGGCACGATCACGATCACCAACGTGGGCGTCTTCGGCGTCGACACCGGCACGCCGATCCTGAATCCGGGCGAGGCGGGCATCGTCGCGTTCGGCGCGGTGCGGCGGATGCCATGGGTGCTCGGATCCGGGCTCGGCGAGCGGATCGAAGCGCGGTGGGTCACCCAGCTGGCGGTGTCCTTCGACCACCGGGTGGTCGACGGACAGCAGGGCTCCCAGTTCCTGGCCGACGTCGCAGCGGTCCTTACGGATCCTGGGCTTGCCTTGCTCTGACCTATGTGGTGTTAGACACAGGACGGCATATTAGCTTGGTTTCTTCGGTTGTTCGGGTATTCTTATTAATGAATCGACCGTCGAAGGAGGCTCGTAATGTTCACCACCCGCGCGATGCGCCGCCAGCTCCGTCAGCTCCGTCAGCGCCGCGAGAACCGTCAGTTCAACTCCGCGGTGCGCAACGCGTCCCCGGCCATGCAGCAGGAGCTCATGGCTGCGGCGACCCGCCAGTTCACCCGCTAAGCCGCCCGTCGGCTCGGGGCGCATGAGCACCCCACGGGTCCGTGCCCCCGAGCTGACCGCACGCGGCGGGTGGCTCAACACCGCCGCCGCCCTATCTTGATCATCTAGGAGTTGCGGCGATATGCGACCGCAACTCCTAGATGATCACAGGCCAAAAGGGGCTTGACGAGGAGTCTTCGAGTGCTGCCCCCGATTGTGCAACTGTGGCACACGTGAGGCGGCCAGGGGTTGCACAATCGGGCGTCCTAGTCCGCCATCCGCTCGATGAAGGCGGCCATCCCGGGCACGGTGAACGCGAGCCGGCCGTGCTCGGGGGAGTAGATCAGCCCCTTCGCGATCAGCTCGGCGCGCACTGGGCCGAGCGCGCTCATCTTGCGGCCGAGCCGGCGGGCGACGTCACCGCTGTTCGACGGCCCGTCGCCGTCGACGGCCATGGCGCTCAGGTAGCGCCGCTGATACGGCGTGCCGCGGTCCCACCGGGACTGGAAGAAGCCGCGGTCGAGCTGCTCGGCGGCTAGCGCCCCACCCACTTGGGCGTCCTCGAGGGTGATCACCGAAGGTCCCACCGCGGCGTCCCAGGTATGACGGCCGAACATCTGCAGGAAGAACGGGTACGCGCCGGACTGGGCGACGGCGAGATCGAGAGCGTTCTTGCGCCACTGCACACCCTGCTCCAGCGCGGGCATGCGCAGCGCCTGCGCTGCTTCCGCTGTGGACAGCGGGCCGAGGCGTGAGTACTCGAACAGCCGCTCGGCGTAGGACTTCGCGTCAGCGAGCACACCGGGCAGGTTGGGCAATCCGGCACCCGCGATGTAGAACGGCACCTCGCGCTGGCCAGCCTCGTGGCAGGCGGCGCAGACGGCGGCGAGGTCGGGGCGAGACAGTTGCTGCATCTCGTCGACGCAGACCAGCACGCCGACGCCGCGGCTCTTCGCCGCGCTACCGAGATCGACGGCCAGCTCAGGTAGGTCGAGCTCGACCTGCCCGGTGTCGGCCCGGCCGCTCGAGGCCGCGCCGTCCAGGCCGAGCGTCCACGTCCCGGACGGGTCGACGCTGAGCGTGAACGCCTTGAGCGCGCCCGCCGCCCGGGCCAGCAACTCAGACTTCTTCCAGCGCCCGAGCGCCTCGCGCATGCTCGAGTGCAGCCCGCGAGCGAGCTTGGCGCGCAGCGCACCGTCACCGGTGGCATCGAAGTCCGACGGCCCCTCGATCTGCGCCACGATCCAGCCGCGCTCGCGGGCGCGCCGGGCGAATTCGTGGAGCAGGACCGTCTTGCCGACGCCGCGCAAACCGGTCAGCACCAGGCTCTGCGAGACGAAGCCCCTTTCGGAGCGCCCAATCAGGACGTCGATCGCGGCGAGCTCGCGGTCGCGGCCGGCGAGCTCTCGCGGGCGCACGCCTGCGCTGGGCTGGTACGGGTTACCGATCGGATCCATGTACTCGATTATGTTCCTGTATAGCGATTTGCGGTATACATCGTAAGGATGGGTAGCGAAGGTCGCGCTGGCTCGAGCGGCCCTTAGCAGGCTCCTTCGTCGACGCTCGACTCGGCCGTGAACGGCGTGGCGCCGGCGAACATGCCAGCGAGCAGCAGACCGATGTCGTCGGCGACCCCACCGACTGCCTGCAACGCCTGGCGCAGCGTCTTGCGATTGAGGCCGTGCGGGCTCAACGTCTGGCTGACCAGCACCGCGCCGTCGGACCAGCGCACCGTCGCCGTCATCGCACGGTTCTGGATGTCGTTGAGCTCGGCGAGCAGCTTGGCCGAGCGCGGGATGTCGATCGCCGCTTGGGCGAGTACCCGCACCATGGGCCGCGGGTAGTCGAGCACCTGCACCCAGCAGGCCGCCGTTCCCGTGCGGAACGGGTAGTCGCCGTCACCGTCGGCACTCACCCGACAGGAGTCCCATTCCTCCTGCAACAGCCGCTCGATGTGCGACCGCAGCCATCGTGCCTTTGTGCTCATGAGCTTCCCCCTTCCCTCGTCCGACACCTGCACCATCCCAGAGGCGTACGACAGTTTTGCCCCGACAAAGCGGTGAGGGCCCCGCCGAAGCGGAGCCCTCACCGGTTGTACGGACGAACTTAGATCGGGCGGACGTTCTCCGCCTGCGGACCCTTCTGGCCCTGCGTGATGTCGAACTCCACGCGCTGGTTGTCGTCCAGGCTGCGGTAGCCGTCCGACGCGATCGCCGAGTAGTGGACGAACACGTCCGGCGCGCCTCCGTCGGGAGCGATAAAGCCGAAGCCCTTCTCGCTGTTGAACCACTTGACCGTGCCCTGAGCCACGTCAATCTCCTCTTGCTGCAAGGAATCCGCACCGTGCGGGTTCCGAGGTCACCACCGGGCGAACAACCAATTCCCGACAGCCAGGAGAAGGCAAGATCAACCGGTTACCTGACCCGTTCCGGATCATTGCGGCAACCACGCGAAAGCCTAGCAAGGGATACCGGCCGTTCCGCAAGTCCGCCGGGCAGACTGGCCCCCGTGAGTTCACCTGTTCGGATGGGGACGGCGCGCGGGCGTGGGGTGCTCGCCACCACCATCCTCGGATCGGGGATGGTCTTTCTCGACGCGACGATCGTCAACGTCGCCACCCGACACATCGGCACCGACTTCCACGCCAGCTTCGGGGCACTGCAGTGGGTTCTCAACGCCTACACGCTCGCGCTCGCCAGCCTGATCCTGCTCGGCGGATCGCTCGGCGACCGGCTGGGCAGGCGGCGCGTCTTCCTCGTGGGCACGGCCTGGTTCGCGGCGGCCTCGCTGCTCTGCGCGGTGGCTCCGGACGTCCAGACGCTCATCGCGGCGCGGGCGCTGCAGGGCATCGGCGGGGCGTTGCTGACTCCCGGCAGCCTCGCGATCATCTCGGCCACCTTCGCACCGGGCGACCGCGCCGCCGCCGTCGGGGCTTGGTCCGGCCTGGCGGGAGTCAGCACCGCGCTCGGCCCGCTGCTCGGCGGCTGGCTCGTCCAGGACTTCTCGTGGCGGTGGGCCTTCGCCATCAACGTCCCGATCGCGGTCATCGTGATCGTCATCGGCCTGCGCTGCGTGCCGGAAACCCGGGCCGCGCACAACCCACCCCATGTCGATGGCGTCGGCACGCTGCTCGTGGCCATGGCGCTGGGCTGCGTCACCTTCGGCACGACGCTGGCCGGCTCGACCGGCTGGACGACGGCCGCGCTCGCCACCACCGTCGCCGGCGTGGCATTCGGGGCGCTCTTCATCGCCGTCGAGGTGATCGTGCCGGAGCCGCTCGTGCCGCTCGACCTGTTCCGGAACCGCACGTTCAACGGGACGAATGTGATGACGTTGCTGACCTACGCCGCCTTCAGCGGGGTGCTCTTCGTCCTGGTCCTGCACCTGCAGGTCTCGGCTGGCTACGGAGCCCTTGCTGCCGGTCTGGCCACCCTGCCCGTCACAGCCGTCATGCTGGTGCTGTCGGTGCGCAGCGGTGCGCTCGCCGCCCGCATCGGTCCACGCCTGCAACTGACGGCGGGGCCGCTGATCGCCGCGGCCGGGCTCGCCCTGCTCCTGCGTATCGACCCCACCCACCGCGACTACCTCAGCGACGTGCTGCCCGGCGTGCTTGTCTTCGCGCTCGGCCTGGCGACGCTCGTCGCCCCGCTCACCGCAACGGTGATGGCCTCGGCGCCCAACGACGAGGTCGGGATCGCGTCGGGCGTGAACAACGCGGTCTCGCGGGTGGGCGGCCTGCTGGCCATCGCGGTCCTGCCGCCGCTGGCCGGCTTGCACGGTGAGGACTACCGCCAGGTGGCGGTTATGGTGCACGGTTATCGGGTGGTCACCGCAAGTTGCGTCGGCCTGCTCGTCGTCGCCGCGGCGGTGGTCGCGCTGACCGTTCGGAGCCAGCAACTGGAAGGCTGACCTGATGGATGACACCACGATTCTCGATCACATCCACGACCTGGTTGCCGAGGAGAAGCGGCTGCGCGACGGCCACGCCGGCCGCGGGCTGGCCGGAGCCGACCGTCAGCGTCTGGAATCGCTCGAGCTCCAGCTGGACCAGGCCTGGGACCTGCTGCGCCAGCGACGCGCCCGCGAGGAGCTCGGCGAGAACCCGGACGAGGCGAAGCCGCGCCCGATCGACGATGTCGAGTCGTATCTGCAGTAGGGGCGGTTCTGGTGTGGCCTCGCTTTCGGGTCGCCTTGCGCTCTTGGCTCTCTCGGTTCGGTTTCGTAGATCGTC
>DAITQD010000067.1:0-14609 GCA_036833255.1 Jatrophihabitantaceae bacterium | reverse complement strand
CGGCAATGGTGTTTGAGACCATCATGTATGCCAGTTCCATCACAGGGGCTTGGCGCCTTCAGCATGGTAGCGGCGCTACGCTGTGTGCTTCACGCATGTGCATGTGTAGTAGGCATCGACCTGAGAGGGAAGCACCGTGGCTGCCGCCTCAGCGAGTTCCCCGATGCCCCGAGCCATGCGGGTAGTGATCGCCGAGGATGAGGCGCTGATCCGGCTCGACCTGCGCGAGATGCTCGTCGAGGAAGGATTCGACGTCGTCGGCGAGGCGGCAGACGGCGAGCAGGCCGTGGCGCTGGCCAATGAACTGTTGCCCGACCTGGTCATTTGCGACATCAAGATGCCCAAGATGGACGGCATCGCAGCGGCCGCACAGATCGCGGGCAGGCGGATCGCCCCCGTCGTCATGCTCACTGCGTTCAGCCAGCGCGATCTGATCGAGAAGGCCCGCGACGCAGGTGCGATGGCCTACCTCGTGAAGCCGTTCCAGAAGCGCGACCTACTGCCCGCCATCGAGATGGCGACCGCGCGCTTCGCCGAGATCAAGGCGCTCGAATCCGAAGTCACCGGCCTGCGCGATCGCCTCGAGGCACGCAAACTGATCGAGCGGGCGAAGGGTGCCCTGATGTCGGCGCACGGCATGAGCGAGCCGGAAGCCTTCCGCTGGATCCAGCGCGCGGCCATGGACAACCGCACGTCGATGCGCGCGGTCGCGGACCTGGTGCTGAGCGGCGATGCCATCGCCGAGCAGTGACGCCGGGTCCTCGCTGCCTGGCGGTAGTCCTTGCGCCGCCAGGGCCGACCGGTTGAGATTTGGTCACGACCGGAAGTTCGCCGACCCAATCACTGCCATGAGGCCGGTCGTTGCACTAACGTGCGGCGGACCAGGGGTGGACGAACTGCGTCCACGAAGCCCTCATAGGAGGCAATTCAGTGCGAAATCGTACATTGACCACGATCACCGTGATCCTCACCGCGAGCGCCGTGGCGCTGTCCGGGTGCTCGAGCAGCAAGAAGAAGAGCACCGGCGGCGGCGGCCTGGGTGGGGGCAGCTCCGCAAGCGGCGGCGCCAACCAGACCTACAAGATCGGCTTCATCGGAGCGCTCTCAGGACCGAACGCGCAGCTCGGTATCAACGAGAGGAATGGCGCGCAGCTCGCAGTCGCCCAGGCGAACGCTTCCGGCAAGAACAAGTTCAAGATCGCCCTGGATCTGCAGGACAGCGAGGGTGACCCGGCGAAGGCACCAGCTGCGGCGACGGCTCTGATCACCAACCCGCAGATCATTGCCGTTATCGGACCCGCCTTCTCCGGCGAGAGCAAGGCCGTGAACCCGAGCTTCTGCTCGGCCTCCCCGCCGATGCCGATCGTGACGGCCTCCGCGAGTAACGCAGAGCTTGAGAACCAGGGGAACAAGTGCTGGCACCGGATCATCGCCAACGACAACATCGAGGGTTCGCAGGGCGCCGACTGGCTCGCTCGTACCGGTGCGAAGAAGGTCTACGTCCTGAGCGACCTGAGCACCTACGGCGCGGGAGTCGCGGGCACCATGGCGAAGGAGTTGAAGGCAAAGGGCGTCACTGTCGTCGCGTCGGGCGTCGACGGCACGACTACCAAGAACTACAACCCGATTGCCCAGACGATCGCGGCTTCGGGTGCCGACGCGATGTTCTACGGCGGCTACGACGCAGCGGGTGCCCTCCTGGCGAAGAGCCTCGTCGCCGCTGGCTTCAAGGGCCGGACCGTCACCGGCAACGGTGGCAAGGATTCGGTGTTCACCGCGGGAGCGGGAGCGGCCGGCAACGGTTGGTTCTTCACCTGCGGCTGCCAGGACGCAACTACCGCCCCGGCTGCCAAGGCGTTTACCACGGCGTACACGGCGAAGTTCAAGACGCCTCCGTCGACGTACTCGCCCGAAGCGTTCGACGCCGCCAACCTGCTCATCGACTCGATCGCCAAGGCGTCGGCCAGTGGCCCCGCGACCCGCACGAGCGTGTTGACCGCTCTGAATGCTGAGGACTTCCAGGGCATCACAACGCAGATCAAGTTCCAGCCCAACGGGGAGGTGCAGTCCACCTCGCTGATCGTCAACCTGTTCCAGCAGAAGAAGGGCCAGATCACTGGCCTTGGCAACATCAACGAGCAGAAGTGACGTTGTTAAGTTCGGCTGGCTAAGAGCGAGATGAGGGGGCGAGTCAGGGACACCTGATCCGCCCCCTCAGCTTCACACAGACTCGGTGTCAAGATCTCCCGCCGCCCATTGGCCCTCAGGAGGAGTTCAGGCGTGAGCCAATCCGAAAACTGGTTGCAGCAACTGCCCCAGAACATCATCATCGGACTGGAACAGGGCTCGGTGTACTCGCTCGTCGCGCTCGGCTACACCCTGGTGTACGGCGTCCTGCAACTGATCAACTTTGCGCACAGCGAAGTGTTCATGGCCGGCGGCTTCGGTAGCTATCTGATCGTCAATGGGATCGTCGGCAAGCGACATCTGACCGGAGTGATGGTCCCCGTCACGGTTCTCGCCGGCGTGCTGAGCGGTGCTCTGTGCGGTGCCGCCATCGCCTGGCTGCTCGAGAAGGTCGCATACAAGACGCTGCGCCGAAGTGGTGCACCCAAGCTCGCATTTCTGATCAGTGCGATCGGTGCGTCGCTGTTCCTGTCGAATCTGGCAGGCAAACTGTTCAACCGACTACCGAACAATGCCTTTCCCACCTACTTCGACCTCAATCATCCGATCTTGAGGATCGGCAACGCAAAGGTCACCCTGATCGAGGTGATCATCGTGGGCACCGCGATCGTGATGATGGTCTTCCTGGATCGAATGGTGAACCGGACCAAGCTCGGCCGCGGGATCCGCGCCGTCGCTGAGGACGCGCCCACGGCCGCATTGATGGGCATCGACATCGACAAGACCATCTCGCGCACGTTCGTGATCGGTGGTGCGCTGGCCGGGGCCGCCGGTTTCATGTTCGGCACCGCGTTCGGCGTCAGTAACCTGATGGGCTTCACGCCAGGGGTGAAGGCCTTTGCCGCAGCCGTGCTCGGCGGCATCGGCAACATCCGCGGCGCCATGATCGGCGGACTGCTTCTCGGCCAGGCCGAGGTGCTGATCGCCGCGCTGCCGTTCGTCGGCGCGCAATGGAACGATGTGATCAGCTTCGCCGTCCTCGTGCTGATCCTCCTGGTTCGGCCGACGGGCATTCTCGGAGAGCGTCTGGGGCGGGCGGCATGAACACCACCACTCGGGCCACGCTTCGTCGTCTCGCAGCCTGCTTGTTGGGAAGCGTTGTCCTTGCGCTGATGGTCGGACGCCAGGAGGGGACGCTGACCGACTTCGGAATCTCCTTCCGGCAGGCGGTCCTCAGCCCGCGCATCGTCGTGTTCCTGCTCATCGGACTCGTGATCTTCGCCATGGTCACGTTCTGGCCCCGCGTCGTTCCCTACCTGACGCGGCCGGGCATCTCCCCGCTCGGCGTCGGCCTGCTCGTCGTCCTCGGTGGACAGACGGTAATGAACTGGTATGACCCATTGGCGAGTAGCAATGGGGATGGCAAGTTCAGCGCGGTCCGCACGGCCGCGAGCGCATCGCCGAATCTGTCGTCGGTGGCTGTGGCGTTCTTCTCCTGGCTCGCATGGACGCTTGCCGTTGTGGCGCTCGCCGGGTGCGCCGCAGCAATCGTGACGCGGCTTCGCGTGTTCGGCTACCTGACCGCGGTCGTCGGACTTGCCGGCGCCGTTCTGGCGTATATCGCCCACACTGATGTCGTCAACCTCGGCGGAGGTATCGATCACTCGCTAGGCATGTACGCCGACATCATCGGCTTTGTCATCTTGGCAGGCGCTGGCGTAACCGCGGTCCATGCGCGTTCGGATGTTGCGGACCCCCGTGGGTTCGCGAGGTCCGTGATGAGCTACCGGCCAGGCCTGCCGTTCGCCGTGGTCGGCGTGGTCCTCGGGCTGCTGGCGTTCTCGACGAGCGGATGGTTCGGCGCGCTCCAGATCAACGACACGTTGGCCAACTCGCATCGTGACTTCGCCGGGACGGCCATCTCCTCACTCGCGTCGCAGTACTTGGGCTGGCTGGGCTGGACCCTGTTCGCGGCGTGCGCCGTGCTCGCCCTCGCGGCCACGTACTTCGGCAACCGGATGCTGGCCTGGGCAACCGGCGCCGTATCCCTTGTCGGAGTCGTCCTCACGTTCCTGACGTTGCATTCGATGACGAACGTCGGTGCGCAGGTAGCCCCCCAGTACGGTGGAAGTTGGAAGAACCTGGGCGCTGGCGGATTCCTGGCCTGCATCGTCTTCTCGCTGTTTGCCGCTGCGATGTCGCTCGTCGTGTCGCCGTTGCGGGGATCCCTTCGCAAACCGGGCGTCGAGGCCGGGCCAGAGAAGTTACCGGTGACCTCGATGGTCAAGGGGATCCGCACATCGTCGAACGCCAAATCGTTCCTGATCATCGGCGGGGCGCTCGCGCTGTTCTATCCACCGACTCTCACCGTGACCTGGCAGAACGTGCTGGTCGGCCAAATCGGCGTGTTCGTCCTGCTGGCGGTCGGCCTCAACGTCGTCGTCGGCTGGGCCGGTCTGCTCGACCTGGGATACATCGCCTTCTACGAGATCGGCTCGTATACGACGGCCTACCTGGTAGGCGCGCTGCCGGTGAAGCCGCCGAGTTGGCTGCACATGTCGCCGCTGCTGACGATCCCGTTCGCGATCGTGGCGTGCCTCATTGCCGGCGTGTTGCTTGGTGCACCCACGCTGCGCCTGCGCGGTGACTATCTGGCCATCGTCACGCTGGGCTTCGGTGAGATCATGCAGATCGTCGCGGTGAACAACCCTGGCGGGTTCACCGGTGGCCCGCAGGGACCGACAGTGCCTCACCCGAGGATTCATCTCGGCGGCGTGCACATCACCTGGGGCCAGGACAACTTGCCCTACTGGTACCTGCTGCTCATCATGCTTTCCGTTGTGGTCGTGCTGTTCTATCGGCTCGAAGGGTCTCGACTGGGACGAGCATGGGCAGCGATTCGAGAAGACGAGGTCGCGGCCCAGGCGTCCGGCGTCAACACCTCGCGAGTGAAACTGCTCGCGTTCGCGATCGGAGCCTCGACCTCGGCTCTCGCCGGCGCATTCTTCGCTACCCAAGTCGGGTACTTCGACCCGAGTCTGTTCACGTTGCAGGCCTCGATCCTCATCGTGGCCTACGTCGTGTTCGGCGGCATGGGGTCGCTGCAGGGCGCAATTGCTGGCGCGGCGGTGCTCACCTGGCTCCCGCAGTTCCTCAAGGCCCAGGTGCCCCAGGACGACCGGCAGATGTGGATCGGTGCATTCGTCCTAGCCATGATGATCTTCCGACCGGCGGGCCTACTCCCGGCGAAGAGACGCAAGGCCGAGCTGACCGGACTTGAAGGTGCAGAATCCTCCGAGGTCAGCGCCGTCGCAAGGTCCGGAGCACTCTGATGAGCATGACCGACAGCTCGAGTGAGCCCACCACGACGCGAGACGTCATTTTCGACATCGACCACGTCACGCTCCGTTTCGGCGGAGTGATCAGCCTCAACGACGTCACCTTGCAGATGTACCGCGGCGAGATCCTCGCCGTGATCGGACCCAACGGCGCCGGCAAGACGTCTCTGTTCAACTCACTGACCGGCGTTTACACCCCCCAAGAGGGCAAGGTCGTCGTCGTCGGTCGCGCGGGGGAGGCCGCCGTCAGTGTGATCGGTAAGAAGACGCACGTGGTCAACCATCTCGGGGTGGCTCGAACGTTTCAGAACATCCGGCTCTTCCCGGCTCTGACTGCCCTGGAAAACGTCAAGGTCGGCATCGAGACGCGGCAGAAATCGGGGCCGATCTCGGCGATGCTGGGCATGCCCTGGCAGCGCCGAGAGGAGAAGGAGAGCACTCGAGCGGCGCTTGCGTTGCTCCGCGACGTCGGGCTGCCGGACCGTGCGAACGATCTGGCGGGGTCGCTGGCATACGGCGAGCAGCGACGCCTGGAGATCGCGCGGGCGCTCGGGACCAACCCCGGCGTGTTGTTGCTCGACGAGCCGGCAGCAGGCACGAATCCCGTTGAGAAGCGGGATCTCGCCGAGTTGATCGCGCGGATCAACCGCGAGCGGGACGTGAGCGTGTTGCTCATCGAACACGACATGAAGCTGGTCATGTCGATCGCGCACCGCATCATCGTCCTGAACTTCGGGGAGAAGATCGCCGAGGGCACTCCGCAGGAAATACAGCGCAACCCGGCAGTCGTGGCGGCCTACCTCGGCACGTCGGCCGAGGAGGCGCAGGAGCAGGCCGAGCAGGCGCCGGAGCTGAGGCTCATCGACACCGACGCCGCGCAGAATGAGGAGCAGTCCGATGACTGAGTCGATTGACCTCGGCAAGCCGGCGAAAGCCAACGCGCCGGCGATGCTCGACGTCGACGACATCGAGGTGCGCTATGGCAACATCCGCGCACTCAAGGGCATCAGCTTTCACGTCAACAAGGGCGAGATCGTTGCCATGCTGGGTGCGAACGGCGCCGGCAAGACGACCACCCAGAAGACCGTGTCCGGCATGCTGCGACCGACGCTCGGCGCCATCACCTATGAGGGCCGGCGTATCGACGGCATCCCGGCGCACGAGCTGATCAGTCTCGGGATCTGTCACGTCCCGGAGGGACGGCACGTCTTCCCGCGGATGACGGTCCGCGAGAATCTGGAGATGGGCGCCTTCCGGTTCAAGAGGATCGACCAGAACGACCTCGAGCACGTGCTGGAGCTCTTCCCGCGGTTGAAGGAGCGCTACAAGCAGCAGGGTGGGACGCTCTCGGGCGGCGAGCAGCAGATGCTCGCCATCGGGCGCGCGCTGATGGGCAAGCCGCGCCTGTTGCTGCTCGACGAGCCGTCGATGGGCCTCGCGCCATTGATCGTGGCGCAGATCTTCGAGATCCTGCGCGAGATCAACAGCACCGGTGTCACCGTGCTGGTCGTCGAGCAGAACGCGGCCCAGGCGCTGAGCTTGGCCGATCGCGGGTACGTGCTGGAGACGGGCGAGATCGTGCTCGAAGGCACTGGTAGCGACCTGCTGGCCGACGACCGGATCCGGGCGGCGTACCTCGGTGAGGAAATCGCGGCATCCTAGCTAGCTGGTCGCTGCCCGGCCAAGGCGGAATACAGGTGACTGCCGTACCGAGGAACCGCCTGCGTTGAGAAGAAGCCACCGGCCTAAGGTAAGGGCGAGTGGCCAGAACACCTCGCTCACCACCAGCCCGAGCCCGGGAGTCAAATCGCCGTGTCGCGCATCAACGTTCGGGTGCACCCTGCCGACCTCGCCGATGTATCCGGGCTCGTGCAGCTGACCCAGTCAGTCGACTACTCCTCGGCGATGTTCAGCGGGCGTCCGCTGCTGGATTCGACTGACGATCACATCGCCCACCGCTTCACCGAGATCATTTCCGAAGGCGCACGCACCCTGCTCGTGGCGGTCGACGAGGTGGGCGCCATGGTCGGCCTGCTCGTCGCCCGGGACGACGAGATCGGCGCGATCGATCTGACACCGGTGCTGCATGTCACCCACCTCATGGTGGCGCCCCGGCAGCGCCGCCGTGGCGTCGGCCGCTTGCTGCTCACCGCCGCGGTGCACCTCGCCGATGAGCGCGGGATGGATCACATCCTGGCGACCGCCGGATCGGGATCGCGCGAGGCCAACCGCTATCTGGCCCGCCTCGGCTTCGCACCACTGGTCGTGCGCCGGATCGCAGCGACGAGCGTGCTGCGCCGCGCACTCAGGATGGCCGAGGCACCTGAGCGGACGGCTGCGGCACCTGAGCGGATGGCGGTGTTGCGTAGGGCCCGGTTGGTCCGCGCGAACCGGACCGGCCTCGCCCGGCATTCCATCCGTCGCGGCGCCTGAACACCGCGGCCGCGACGGCGCAGGGGCACCGCGCGCTGTCGGTCGCTACCCCTAAACTCAGGGCCCGTGACGGCCCCGCAGACCCAGACCGCAAAGCTCCTGCTGATCGACGGGCACTCGGTGGCCTATCGGGCCTTCTACGCGCTGCCCGTCGAAAACTTCTCCACCACCACGGGGCAGCCCACCAATGCGGTCTTCGGGTTCACCTCGATGCTCATCAACCTGCTGCGCGACGAGGCGCCCACGCATCTGGCCGTCGCGTTCGACGTCTCGCGACAGACGTTTCGCAGCGAGACTTACCCCGAGTACAAGGCGGGACGCCAGGAGACGCCGGCCGACTTCCGCGGCCAGGTCACGCTCATCCGCGAAGTGCTCGACGCGCTGCGCATCCCGACGGTGATGGTCGAGGGCTACGAGGCAGACGACGTCATCGCGACGCTCACCGTCGAGGCAACCGCGGCCGGTATGCAGGTGCTCATCTGCACCGGCGATCGTGATGCGCTGCAGCTCGTCAACGACGACGTCACCGTGCTCTACCCGGTCAGGGGCGTCAGCGAGCTGACCCGCTTCACGCCGGGCGAGGTCCAGGCGAAGTACCACCTCTCGCCGCAGCAGTACCCCGACTATGCGGCGCTGCGTGGTGACCCCAGTGACAACCTGCCCGGCATCCCCGGCGTGGGTGAGAAGACCGCTGCGAAGTGGGTCCGTGAGTACGGCTCGCTCAGCGCACTGGTCGAGCGCGTCGACACGGTCGGCGGCAAGGTGGGCGACGCCCTTCGCGAGAACCTGGCCAGCGTCATGCGCAACCGGCAGCTGACCGAACTGGTGCGCACCGTCGACCTCGACGTGGCCGTCGACGAGCTGGAGCGCAAGCAGTGGGACCGCGATGAGGTGCACGCGCTCTTCGACGACCTGCAGTTCCGGGTGCTGCGCGAGCGTCTGTTCGCGACGGTGCTGGCGGCCGAGCCCGAGGCCGAGTCCGGCTTCGACGTGACGGCCTCCCGGCTCGACATCGACGAGGTCGAGCAGTGGTTGGGCGAGCACGCTCGCGACGGGTCGCGGGTCGGCATGGCCTTCCGTGGCCATTGGGGTCGCGGCACCGGTGCGCTGACCGGCGTCGCGCTCGCGGCCGCCGACGGTGCGGCCGCGTTCATCTCGCCCGAGGTGCTCAGCCCGGCCGACGATGTCGCGCTCGCGGCGTGGTTCGCCGATCCTGCGGCGCCGAAGGCGGCCCACGATGTGAAGGGCCCGCTGCTCGCGCTGCGCCAGCATGGTTGGACGCTGGACGGCGTCACCAGCGACACCCAGCTCGCCGGCTATCTCCTGCGTCCCGACCAGCGTTCCTTCGATCTAGCCGATCTCGCGCTGCGCTATCTGCACCGCGAGCTACGCAGCAATGTCGAGGAGTCCGGGCAGCTCACGCTCGACGGTGGTGTCGACGAATCGGACGACGCTATAGCCGAGGTCGAGACCGTCCGGGGCAGTGCGATCAAGGATCTCGCCACCGCGTTCGACGCCGAGCTCGAGCAGGGCGGAGCTGCCCGGTTGCTCGCCGACATGGAGCTGCCGCTCACGTTCGTCCTGGCCGATATGGAGGCGGTCGGCATCGCTGCCGACACCGATGCGCTGCTGAGCCTGCAGGCCGAGCTCGGTGGACACGTCAAGGCGGTCGAGCAGGACGCCCACGCACTGGTCGGGCGCGAGTTCAACCTGGGCTCGCCCAAGCAGCTGCAGGAAATTCTGTTCGACCAGTTCGGCCTGCCGAAGACGAAGAAGATCAAGACCGGCTACACCACTGACGCCGACTCGCTGGCCGACCTGTATGCCAAGACCGAGCACCCGGTGCTCGAACTGCTGCTGCGCCACCGCGAGGTCGCCCGGCTCAAGTCGGTCGTCGACGGCCTGCTGCCCCTGATCGACGACCACGGCCGCATCCACACGACGTTCAACCAGACTGTCGCAGCGACCGGACGGCTCTCCTCCACCGATCCGAACCTGCAGAACATCCCGGTGCGCACCGCAGAGGGCCGGCGCATCCGCGAGGCGTTCACCGTCGGGCCGGACTTCGAATCGCTGATGACCGCCGACTACAGCCAGATCGAGATGCGGATCATGGCCCACCTGTCCCGCGACGCCGGGCTGATCGAGGCGTTCACCACTGGCGAGGACCTGCACACCTTCGTGGCTTCGCGTGCCTTCAACCTGCCGCCGGACCAGATCGACGCCGAGCTGCGGCGGCGCGTCAAGGCGATGTCCTACGGCCTGGCCTACGGGCTGTCCGCCTTCGGACTGGCCAAGCAACTCAAGATCACGCCGGACGAGGCGCGGTCCCAGATGGATGCGTACTTCACCCGCTTCGGCGGCGTGCGTGTCTACCTGCACTCGGTGGTGGAAGACGCTCGGCAGACCGGCTTCACCGAGACGATCATGGGCCGGCGCCGGTACCTCGACAAGCTCAACAGCGACAACCGCAACCTGCGCGAGATGGCCGAGCGCGCGGCGCTCAATGCCCCGATCCAGGGCAGCGCGGCCGACATCATCAAGGTGGCGATGCTCGGGGTGCACCGCGGCCTGACCGAGGCCGGCCTGACGTCGCGGCTGCTGCTGCAGGTGCACGACGAACTGGTGCTGGAGATCGCGCCGGGGGAGCGGGCGGTCGTCGAGGTGCTGGTGCGTCGCGAGATGGGCGGGGCCTACCAACTCGACGTGCCCCTCGACGTGTCGGTCGGGGTCGGGCGCACCTGGCACGAAGCCGCGCACTGAGTGGCGGCGATCAGTACGGGTCGGGCGTGCCGCGGTAGCCGACCAGGCGTGCCGCCCGCAGTCCGATCTTGATGACCACGTTGCACAGGAACCAGGGCAGTTCGCGCACCATCCGCCAGCGGTCCGCGGCCGACGGTGCGGCGACCTCGAAGCGAGCCATCGAACCGGCGCGGCCGAGGTAGCGCAGCGCGCGTCCGGGCAGCACCTGGACCAGCAGGCCCAGCGTCACGCCGATCGAGGAGAACGAGTCGTGAACGAGGACCGACGCGCCGACAGGCAGGTGCTCGATCCAGCGCAGGTCGTCGCGCACGGTCCAGTAGTCGTGCTTGCCGTCGATGTAGAGCATCGCAAGCGGCTCGTCCCAGGCCGGCCGGATCGCCGTGCTCGGTTGCGCGATGAGGCGCACGACATCGGACAGGCCGGCGTCGCTCAGGTGTTTCTCGAACCGCGTGCGGGTCGCTGCCCCGCCGAACATCGGCCCGGACACGAACGGGTCGACCGCGATCACCGTGCTGCCGCGGTGCTTTGCGGCGGTCGCGAGAACGATCGTGGAACGGCCCTGGTGGCTGCCGATCTCGAGGATCGTCGCGCCGCTCGGGACCTGCTCGGCGGCGTCCCACAGGGATCGGCCCTGGGCCTGGGTCATCCAGCCGGCGACGGGAGCGGCCGCGCCCCAGGCGTCCTCGAATCCGGGCATGACGCAGGCTCCTTCGACGGGCGGGGGCCGTGCGAGCGTACCCGCGGCATCCCCTACGTCGAGCACACCTGCCATTCGCGTCCGATCCGGCCGGTCCGTCACGGTCAGGAGGACCGCGATTGCCGCCATGGCCGTCGTCACGAACACCAGCGTGACGACGAGCCGAGTCGGCGTAGCGTGCTCCGACGTCGCGAGCACGATGGCCAGGTCGGCCACGATCGTGAGCCACAGCAGCGCCGCCCGGCGTACCCGGCGCTGGGCGAGCCCTGCGAGGACTGCAAGTTGCACGAGCGCCAGCAGTGCTCCGAGCAGAGCGAACAGCCATGCGGCGCCGTCGAGCCGGTGATACTTCTGGCCGCCGACGACCGTGACGATCAGCGGCCCGGCCAAGGCGGTCCCACCGACGACGACAACGCCGAGCGCGCCTAGGACGGCGGCGGCGCGGCGCGCCGTGGCTTGATGGTGTTCCCGCTCGGCCAGTGACGCGAACATGAGCGTGACCACCGACTGCGGCAGCCAGAGCGCAGCCCGCGCGATCACCGAGCCGACCGCATACACGCCGGCGGACGTCGCCGGCAGGACGTGCCGTGCGAGCAGCACGTCCAGGCTCGTCAGCAGCAGGAACGAGCCATGCGCGTACGCGGCCTTCAAGGTCTCGGTGACCACGCCCCTGCGAGCGCGCTCGAGCAGCGCGGTGCGATGCCGGGCAAGCCCACCACCGACGAGCGTGACCCCAATCGCCGCGACTGCCGTGCCGGCGAGCACGCCGGTCAGCGTCGCGATGGTGGTGTGGCGGACCGACAGGCCGACCAGGCCGCCGACCGAGCGGCCGGCCGTCGCAAGGAAGATCAGCATCGCGAGACGCCGGAAGTCTCGCCGACCCTGTGCCACGCCCATCGCCGTGCCGAGCACCGCAGTGGCCGGGATGGTCGCGGCGACGAGCAACACGCCGGATACCGACCGCAAGTGCAGGAAAGCCGCGATCGCCGGGCTGACGCCAGCGAGACCGAGAGTGCTCACCGCGGCGACGACGGACGCTCCCCGAACCATGCCCAACAATCCGTCGCCCGCGGCGGTGCGACGCGCCGTCACGGTCTGCAGGGCGAGCATGGGAATGGAAGCGATGAGAAGCAGCCCGAGGAGGGACGACAGCTTTCCGTAGTCAGCCGCGCTCATGAGATGCGCGGCCGCGAGCAGCAGCGCGTAACTGGCAATATTCGCAGCCGTCGCCGCCACAGGTACCGCCGCAGCCGGGAGGGCGGACTGACGCCGCGCGACGATCGGCACGCCACCGCCTCTCCAGAGCCCCGGCACTACTGTCCAGCAGGGAAAGCCTAGAGGCGGTGGTGCGGGACGCCACGCCCGTCGACGGGAGGCCGAGATCGAGAGCCGGGGCCGGGGCCGTCTGCTGGGTTGGGCTGCGGTCGCCGGTTGGGCCGCGGTGCTTTCGGCGCTGTTGTTGTGGCCGATCACGCGCGCGGGGGACCTGCTCGGTCACGACATGGTGTTCACGCCGCGCCAGCCGTTGGATCTGGCAAGCGTCGGGGTGTCGTCCGCCTCGCCTCGAGCGGTACCCCTCGATGCACTTGTCGCGCTGGCCGAACGGGTGGTCGACGGAGCGCTCGTCGCGAGGCTCGCGCTGATCCTGCCGTTGCTCGCGGTGGGCGTGGGTTGCGCCGTCCTCGTGGGGACTCGGGTGCTGGCCGCTCGGCTGGCCGCCTGCAGTGTCGCGGTCTGGAATCCGTTTGTCGTTGAACGGCTGGCGCTGGGGCAGTGGGCACTGCTGTGGGCCTATGCCGCGCTGCCCTGGCTGATCCTGGCTATGGCCCGGCGCCGGGGGCGCGGTGGGTGGCTGGCGACGGCCGCGGCCCTGGCCGCAGCGTCGATCACGCCCACCGGCGGACTGATCGCCGCGGCCACGGCGGTTTCGGTCGCCGTCGGGCTGCGTCGCGGGCGGCGGGAGCTAGCCCTGACTGCAGGACTCGCGCTGGTGCTGCAACTGCCCTGGGTCCTCCCCGCGCTGGTGTCGACGGCGTCGGCCACCAGTGACCCTGCCGGTGTGGCGGCGTTTTCGGCCCGTCCCGAGCATCCCGGCGGCGCGCTGCTCAGCCTGCTCGGCGGCGGCGGGATCTGGGACGCCGATGTGGTGCCATCCAGCCGCGGGGGAGCGCTGGCCTGGCTCGGACTGATCGCCGTGGTGGCGGCCGGGGCTTACGGCCTGCGCCGTCTGGTGGGGTTGCTCGGCGCCCGACTCGTGGCCTCGGTCACGGTGCTCTCAGCCGCTGGCCTGCTGCTCGCGATACTGCCCTCGGTGCCCGGCGGCGACGCGGTCGTCCGTGCCGCCGTGACCCACGTGCCCGGAGCTGGGCTGCTGCGCGACGCGCAGAAGTGGATCCTGCCGCTCGTCGTGTTCGAGGCGTTGTTGGCGGGCGCTGCCGTCGAGCGGTTGGCCGACCGGGTGCGCACTGTGCCGTGGCGCTCGTTGCTCGTCGTGGCGGTGCTGGCCCTGCCGGTCATCCTGTTGCCGGACGCGCCGGCCACGCTGCGCCCGACCCTCGACCCCGTTCAGTACCCGCGGGACTGGGGTGCCGTCGAGCGCCGTCTGGACGGCGGCGCGGCCACGGTCTTGCCGTTCGGCTCCTACCGCAGCTTCCCCTGGGCGCCCGGCCGCAGCGTGCTCGACCCCGCGCCGAGGCTGGTACACGTGGGCATCGTGGTGGACGACAGGCTGGCGGTCTCCGGTCGCCTCCTGCAGGGGGAGGACCCGCGGGCACGCGCGGTCGCGCGGGCACTGGCCACCGGGACCGACCTGAGGCAGCGGCTGGCGCGGATCGGCATCACGTGGGTGATCGTGGAGCGCGACACCCCGGGGACGGTGCCGGACCTCTCTGGCCTGGATGCGGTGTACGAGGGCCGCAGCGTCTCGCTGTACCGGGTGCCGGGTCCGATTTCGCGCCATCCCGACAGCGGGCGAGACGTCGTCACGGTGCTCCTCGGCGACCTGCTCGCGGTACTGGCCCTGCTCGTCGTCACGGTCCGAGCAGCATCGGACTGGAAGCCGAAGGGGGACCAACGACCCGACACAGCTGTCGGCCCGGCGGTATAGTCGGTGCTAGGTCAATAGGTGGAGGCAATTCCGTGGGTAAGTGGATTTCGGTGATCGTGTCGGGCGTGATCGGCACAGCTCTCGCCGCGGTGGCGGCATGGGGTGTCGTGTCCAGCTCGACCGCCGCGCCCAGCCACAACCCGGC
>DAITQD010000066.1:0-14678 GCA_036833255.1 Jatrophihabitantaceae bacterium | reverse complement strand
CATGCCCACGACGGAGTTGTCTGCGACGGCAACCCATGTTTCGAGAGTGCCGATGACCACACGGTGGATCCACGCCCGGACCTCGTCGTCATTGTGAGCGGAGGGTACAGACGGAAGTGCCGCAGCGAAGGACCGCAACCACACGTCTGCGACGTCGGCGGCATCAGACGCCTCTGCTCGTCGAAGGACGGATCGAGGCTGCGTCACCGACAGAGCGTGGCAGGTCTCCGCGCGCGTTCTGCGGAAACGATACGAGCGACGATCCTCGGTATGTACGGATCGACCTGTCATGGCCGTACAGCGAAGCGACGCAGCAGTTGGGCGCTCACATGGCCTGCCTCGAAGCGGCGTTGCAGCCTGACTTCCCATTGGCGGACGGGATCGATTGACGACCCATCGGGAGCGTCGCGCTATGGGCGGCAATTGAGGATGCCGGGTGCGCTCCCCTTGATGAGAAACTCCCGCGGCAGCTCCTGTCGACACACCATCGCGGCATGTGCGGATGAGTCTTGTTCACAAACCAACATGCGGAACCGCGTCACGCGCGCAGTGACGCCTCGTCCTGTTCGATGCCGACGACCTGGGCGACATGATCGAGATCGACGTCGTGCGACAGCAGCGTCGCTCCTCGACGCCACGCGACAGCAGCGATCATGCAGTCGAGCATGCCTCGGGGCGTAATCCCGGCCCGTCGGCAGCGCCGGTAAATGAGCGCGGCCGCGTCGAAGTCAGAGGCGGACTCGAAGTGCAGCAAGTCAAAGCGCAGCAGCAGGCGGCGCAGATCGCCCTCGCGCTCATCGCTGCGAGCGCCGGCCAGCACCTCCATGACAACCGGCTCCGTGACCGCGAGCGGACCCTCTGCTGAGATGAGAGTTGCGATCCGCCGATCTACTGAACTGCCTGTGGCTCTGTCGTACTCGATCCACGCGGACGTGTCAGCCAGGATCATGCGACAACGCGAGGACCGACGTCGGCAGGTACTTCGCCGATCGCGTTCGTACCGCGCATAGCCAACGCCTCGTCGCGGGTCATCGGCTGACCGGCCAGGTGCCGTAGCGCAAGCTCGACCGCCTCGGTTTTCGTCCGAATGCCGTATCGGTCCATGATCGTCCGGAGATAGTCGTCCTCGAGCTCGATGTTCGTTCGCACTTTCGCCATACACGTATCGTACACGTTACGTGTATTGAACGTGTACCTTGAACGCGCCCTGTCTGCGGCAAATCCGGATGTTCGTCACTCGCGGGACACGCCCGGGATCGCGGTCACGTGAACGACCGGTGGCGATGGCCGACATTCCGGGGCAGGGCGGGCGAGCGACGATCGCTGGGAGGTTTTCGCTCGCGACGCGAGCATAATTCTCCCCGCGTCCACCAACCCGGAGTCACGGAGGCGACGACCGACACGCGACCGGATCTCGGCATTATGCCGGTGTTCACGCCCGGAAGGTGGAGAAGGCGGTCCTGGTCAAGGCACCGGATCAGGCGTTGAGCAACTTCCGGCGCAGCGTCACACGCGCCGTCTCCTCGCGGCAGATGCGAACGTTCATCTCGATCGCACGCGGAGGGCTTGCGAGTGGGCGCCTCGCTACGGCGTGCCGGGGCCCGCAACAATGTCGAGGTGCATTCGCGCGCCTGATCCGAAGCGGGTCTCGACGTCGCCGTCGTGAAAGAACCCGACGTTCTCGTAGAACGCAACCGCGTTCGGATTCGCCGTCACCTCGACGCGCTGGACTCGGTCCTGGTCGGCGAAGGCCACGATGTCCCGCACCAGGTGGCGTCCGACTCCGCGCATCATCCAGTCCGGGTCGACGAACAGGTCTTCCAGTTCGAGGGCGCGGCCCACGCGAAGCGTCGTCGAGAAGCCGACGATGTGATCGCGTTTCCAGGTGGCGACGCGGGTGCGGCCCTCCTCGACGCCGCCGCCGGTCAAAATCAACACCTCGGGATGAGCCAGAAGTGCTGCCACGTTCCCGGAGTTGGACAGCGAGGCCCTGCGGTACAGGTCTCTCAACGCCGGCAGGTCAGCCGGACGGCCCGGCCGGAGGCGGAACTCGGTCACTGCTCGATTGTCGCCTCACCGGAACGCGATGGTGCGCGTACCTGGACCTCGGCCTATGGGCCGATCACTTCGCGCGCGCCGCCGCGATGCGCTTGGGGTGATCCTGCCGCGGCCACGGCGAACTGACTACGGACCCGCGCAGGAACTGTCAGCTGGGGGTGCCGCGGAAGCGACTTACGGGGTCCAGGCTCGGCGTCTCAGTATCTGAGCTCGTGACGCCGCCAGCGGGAAGGCGTACCAACCTGGTGCGGGTGCGGGTGCGGGTGCGGGAGACGCCGCGTGCCGCCCAGGAACCGGCCCGCAGATGCGGGTGCTACCACGAGGCTCCTCAGAACGATGTGAAGCGCACTACCTCGCTTCGATCAGGACGCCGAAAAGCCTGATGCGCAGGCGGACTGCGTAACGGTGAGCGCGATAGTCCTTTAATCCGTAGGTTGTGGGTTCGAGCCCCACGGGGCCCACTGCTCCCAGCTGAGGGCCTTAGCGCAGAGCGGCACGCTCGGATCGCCAGGTTGGCAATCCGAGCGTGCCGGTTCGTTCTGCCAGCGAGGATCAGCTGACGCCTGCGGTTGCGGGTTCGCGGTGCTCAACGAACGCCGGCTCCGTCGCGGATGCCCTCCGACTGTGCACCAGGCCGAGCAGGGACAGCAGCAACATGACGCCGGCTCCGACGAAGGCGACTATCGCCGCGATACCCGCGATCGTTGCCATGGTTCCGAAGGCGTAGGCGTTGAGCAGCAGCCCTCGCAGCGTCTCACCCTTGAACAGCGTGGCCACCTGGCCCTGGAGCTTGAGGTCGTTGGGGCTGGCCTGCGCCAGGGTGCTGAGCTGGGCGTAGGTCTTGCCGCCGCCGGCCTTCACAAGGTGCACGGCGATGAAATGATCGGCGTAGGTTTCAGCCTGCGCACCGGTGGTCAGCTGCTGGCCCGCGTACTGACGCATCTGGGCGAACTCGGGACCGGCGGTGGCCGGACTGCCCTTGGGCGGGAAGTAGATCTGCTGGGCGGCGAGCTGGGTGTGCACCTCGTGGGTGACGAATTTGTGCGCCCAGGTGAGTAGTGAGGCGGCGGCGACCAGGATGGCGGCGAGACTGAACCCGACCCAGCTGACGATCTTGTCAAGCGCTTTGCGTTGCATTTCTATCTCCTCGGTAGGTATTGCGGCGTTCGGGTCGGTCGTGATCGACCGGTCGACTTAATCGTCGCTAATTGGGCGACCCAGCAATCGAGTCGAAGGTCCTGTCCCAGGGGTGAAATGGTCCTAACGATGCCCACAGACGGCCGAGCTCATCGCGTCATGGTCAAGGCTGCGGTGACTCATCCCTGGGTACACGCGTTCTGAACGTGGGCAGCGACGATGTCGGCGTAATGCGCCGTGGCGTTGAGGTCGAACGGCAACACCGTCCCGGCGAAGGTCTGCGTGAGCAGCGATTCCATTGTGCGGGAGATGTCGTCTCTGCGCCCCCCTCCGGCAGCAGCGCAACACCGGCGCGCACCTCGGCCGCCGTGACGACAGTGATGACGAGGTCGGAGGAGTCCTAGCCGTCGACCCAGTCGATCACCCGCTGATCCGGCGCCGGCCTTGCCAACTCGGACACGACGTTGGTGTCCAACACGATCATGCGGTGACGTCCACGGCTCCGGCGGCATCATCGCGCGGCGGAACGTCCAGATCCACTCCACCGATGTCGGCGAACCGATCACGGATGAATGAGCCGAGTCCTCGCGGCGGACGCTGCCCGCTCAGCGATGCGGCAAGGATCGCCCGGGCCTCGGCCTCCATCGATCGGCCATGCTCGGCGGCCTGGACGCGCGGCGTGGTGGCGGCTCAGCCTGAGGGGTCGGCTGTGGACGAGGCGCCGAAGGCGTCGCCGAGGCCGGTCAGGTCGATCGAGTGCCGGCCCGCTTCGGGGACGTCTACGAATGAACGCATCACCTCGAGTGCAGTGAGGATCTCCCGTCCGACCGCCTCTGCAGGACGCATGGCATCGACGGAGACCAGGATCCCGCGCTGGCCGTACCAGGAGACAATGGGGTGCGTCACCTCGTGGTACAGAGCGAGCCGCTTGCGAATGACGTCCTCAGTGTCATCGGGACGACCTTCCAGGGCGGCACGAGCGAGCAGCCGACTCACGAGCTCACCGTCGTCGGCCTGTAAATGCAGCGCCACGTCCGCGGTCATCTCGAGCTCGAGAGCGATCCGGTACGTGGCGCGCGCCTGTTCGATGTTGCGAGGGATCCCGTCCAGGACGTACCCGGTTCCTGTCGCCTTCGCGGCGACAAACGCCGCCCGCACCATGCCGAGGACAATCTCGTCAGGCACCAGCTCGCCGCGCTCGAGGTGGCTTTGAACGGCTCGACCCAGCTCGGTCTGCCGCGCAACGTGATCGCGGAGCAGGTCACCGGTCGCCACGCGGGGAATGCCGAAATGGGTGGCGATCAGCGCACCCTGCGTTCCCTTGCCTGCGCCCGGTGGCGCAATCATCAGCACCCGCACTGTGGATTCCCACTCCCTCGTTGCGACGTCGCCTGCACCGCCACCCGCGCCGCGCAGCAGTTCCGCGATGCTACCGTTGGCCCCGCCGAGCCGGTCCAGCAGCAGCGCTTCGGCCAGGCAGGCCCGCTCGAACATCGCCAGGTGCAGGCTCTCGTTCGCACCGTGCGCTCGGGTGTCCGGGTCTTCCACGCCGGTGATCAGGATCTCTGCGGCCGGAAGGACCTCGGCGAAGGCGGCGATGAAGGGGATCGAGCCGCCCACACCAATCTCGACAGCGGACGTCCCCCATGCCTCGGCGAAGGCCGAGCGGGCCGCCTCGTAGGCCCGGCCGGCGGTCCGCGCGGTGTACGGCGCGGCCGACCCGCCCGGCTCCACCGTCACGTGCGCGCCCCAGGGGGCGTGCGCCTGGAGGTGCGCCACCAGTGCGTCGCGGGCCCGCACCGCGTCGTCGCCCGGTGCCACCCGCATGCTCACCTTCGCGCGGGCTGACGGCACGAGCGTGTTGGCGCCCTCCTCGACCGATGGCGCGTCGATGCCGATGACAGCGATAGCGGGCCTGGCCCAGAGCCGGTCGGTGAGGCCGCCGCTGCCGATCAGGTGCACGCCGTCGAGCACCCCCGCATCGTTACGCAGCCGGGTCTCGCTGAGCTCGAGCCCATCCGCCGTCCCCCGGACCAGGCCCGCCACCGCCACGTCGCCACGTTCGTCATGAAGTGTCGCGAGCAGGCGGCACAGGGTGCTCAGCGCGTCGGGGACGGCGCCGCCATACATCCCGCTGTGCACGCCATGGCGCAGGGTTCGAACCTCGACGATGACGTTGGCGCCGCCTCGCAAGGATGTTGTCAGGGCCGGAACGTCGACGGTCCAATTCGTCGAGTCGGCGAGTATGACCACGTCGGAGCGCAGCCGGTCCCGGTATGTCTGGAGGAACGTCGCCAACGTCGGCGAGCCGATCTCCTCCTCGCCCTCGACCAGCACGACGACTGCGACGGGAAGGTGCTCGCCGTGCGCCCGCAGTGCCGCCAGATGTACGGCGATGCCCGCCTTGTCGTCGGCGGCCCCGCGCCCGAACAGTCGCCCATCCCGCTCGGTGGGCTCGAACGGGTCAGACTCCCAAGCGGCACGGTCGCCGGGCGGCTGCACATCGTGGTGCGCGTACAGCAACACCGTGGGTGCGCCCGGAGGTCCGGGCCGCCGACCGAGGACTGCCGGCTGGCCTCCGGCAACCTGCAGCACGTCGACCTTGGGCAATCCGGCAGCGCGCAACAGGTTCGCAACGTGCTCGGCACTGGCCCGCAGGTGCGACACTGCGGCCGGATCCGCCGACACCGACGCGATCCTGACGAGACGCTCCAGGTCGGCTCGAACAGAGGGCAACACCCGCCGCAAGGCCGCCCGGAGTCCTTCGCTGGTGGGTGGCTGCGCGCTCATGGGCTCGGACGGTACCCCGGCGCGCCCGGCCGTTTCAGCCGGCGTAGAGGTTCAGGTCCTCGGCGAACCGCTCCGCAATCTCGACCGTCTTCGACAGCTCGGGGTGGCGGACGATCACCATGCCGTCGGAGATGAGGGTGGCCCGCCAGTCGCGTCGCGGCGCGCCGACCGGGAGCAGTTCGAGCGCAGCCACGTGCTCGCCGTACTGCGCCATCAGCCCGTCGAGTCCTCCGTAACCGATGATTCGGCCGACACCCTTGGCACGCTTGAAGATGCTGGCGGCGTTGTAGCGCCGCTCGATCGGCTGTGAGATCTGGCCGTGGGTCACGGCGTCCGCCCAGGCGGAGAACAGGTCGGCGTCGTTGGCGTGGTTCATGACATCCACGGTGCGACCTCCCGGCGGCCGGGCACCGATCTCGCCGAACACCACCTCACCGTCGGCTTTGCGGTACCACTCCATGTGGGTGAAGCCCTCACGGAACCCGAGCACCTTCAGCACCGCGCCGCCGAGCGCTCTACCGCCCTGCAGATGGGGGTCGTCCAGATCACGCACCGCCAGCGTGATCGGACTGATCCACTCGTGCTGCATGGTTTGCAGCGGTCGCGGCGTGTAGCGGCAGATGTTCTCGAACAACACCTGCCCGCCTGCGCAGATCGTGTCGTAGGTGAACTCCTCCGCCTCCACGAACTCCTCGATACTGACCCGCGGCACGTGCCGGAGCATCGGCAGGATCTCGTCGAGTTCGGCGGTGGAGTCGGCCCGGTAGGTATCGGCCGAGCCGGCGCCGGCGATCGGTTTGACGATCAGCGGAAAGCCGATCCGCTCGGCTGCTGACCACACGCCCGCGACCGCGGTGGCGCTCTCGTGCCATGGCGTCCGCAAACCTGCGTCGTCGAGAAGCTGCTTCATCCGCTCCTTGTCCCGGAACGGCACCGTCTGCGCCACCGTCAGCCCGGGCAGACCGAGTTGCTCGCGCAGCCGCGCAGCGAGGATCATGTACGGCTCCCACAGACACTCCACCCGGTCGATCCGCACCTGCCGGGTCAGTTCCCCGACGCTCGCCACAACCGCCGACTCGTCGGCAAGAGAGCTGACCTGCACGTAGTGCGCGAGTGCCGCTCGGGCGATGGGCGGCAACGCAGACGTCGACTGGTCGCCCACACCGATCACGGACGCTCCGACGGCCGCGAGGCCACGGGTGAACAAGGCCATCTCGGCCGGATAGCCGGGAGAGATCATCAAGACGTTCATGTCACCCCAGTTCGATGCGGACGCCGTTGACGAGCCACCGCAGCGCCTCGGTGACGACTGCCGTGTCGCGATCCCGAATCACGATGTAGCCGTCACCCTCATAGCTGCTCGAGGACATCTGGCCCGGCTTCGGCAGGCGGGATTCGACGACGATGGAGCCCACTTCGTCTGGCAGCCCGTCGAGACCGTGCACGCCGCGGACCTGCCCCGTGCCCTGCCCGCGCAGGAACACCGTGCCGACCGCCCACTGGCGTTGCGGTGGGTCGAAGCTGCCGTGCACGACGAGCTGAGCCCATCCGCTGTAGAGGTCGAAGTCATGGGCGTAACACAGCATTGAGCTGATCCCACCGCCGGGTGGCCGCACGGCGACTTCGGACACCGCGATCGTGCCGTCGGGACGGCGGAACCACTCCATGTGAGTCAGTCCGGTGCTCAGCCCCAGCGCCAGCAGCGCGGTTCGCGCGGTCGCCCTGATATCGGCGTATTCGGGTTGCTCTATGTCGCGGGGCATCAGCACTGCCCACTGGATCCACGGGTTACGCAGCACCTCCAGCGGGGTGGGCAGATAGTTCGAGACCGAATCCCACACGAGCGTCCCGTTCACCATCACGCTGTCGTAGGACCCCTCGTCGCCGGTGAGGAACTCCTCGAGCAACGCGACCCGGTCCGGCGCGGGCGGAGCCGCCTCGAGCCATACCCGCAAGTCGTCGGCGTCGTCGAGACGGAACGTGCTCTTGGCACCGGCGCCGGCCGGCGGCTTGACCACCAACGGGAAGCCGACCTCGTTCGCGAAGCCGATCGCTGCGGTGGCGGAATCGGCCAGCCGATGCCGCGCGCACGGCACGCCGGCGGCTCGGAGCACCGACTTCATCTGCGCCTTGTCCCGGAAGTTGTGCGCCGTCGCGACGTCGATTCCCTCGATTTCCAGGTGCTCGCGAACCTGCGCGAGTGGCACCTGCAGCTGCTCGAGCACTCCGATGAGACGCTGCACCGGTCCGACCTGCCCGCTGAGTCCCTGCACGGCAGCGGTGATCTGCCGCGGGTCGAGCGCATCGTCGACTCGCCAATGCCGGGCGAGGTGTTGACGCAGTCGCATCGGCAACCGGTCGGCTGGTTCGTTGGTGATCAGCGCGAGTTCGACACCGGGTAGCCGCGCTGCGGCTTCGACGAACCGGGTGGTGGTTTCGAGCAGGTACGGCGCGACAAATGCAACAGTCACCATATCCGGGAGAGCGTACCCCGGTCGGCACGCGACCTTTGCGCATCGACATCGTCCCACCGGGCTAACGTTTCGGACATGAACGTCATGTTCGTAGAGCCGTCCTTCCCGTCCAACCAGCGTCAGTTCGTGCGTGCGCTGGCCGAGGCCGGTGCGACGGTGATCGGTGTCGGTGAGTCTCACGTGGACGCGCTCGACGAGCAGCTGAAGGGCTGGATGGACCACTACGAGCAGGTCCCGTCGGTCACCAACGTGGAGGCGATGACCGCGGTGGTCCGCTGGGCGCAGAGCAAGAGATGGATAGATCGCCTCGAGGCGAGCATCGAGGCGCACACGATGGCCGCTGCACAGGTCCGGGAGGCCTGCCACATTCCGGGCACGTCGGTGCGGACGGCGTGGCTGTGCCGGGACAAGCCGTCGATGAAGCAGGTGCTTCGCGAGGCCGGGGTGCCAACTGCCGCCTCGACCGCGGCGAGCAGCGCCGCCGAGGTGCTCACCTTCGCCGAAGAGGTCGGTTTCCCCCTGATTCTCAAGCCGCGCAGCGGTGCCGGGGCAGCGGACACGATGCGCGTTGAGAGTGCGGCCGACCTCGAACCCGCCCTCGGGCTCTTCGGCGGCCAGGGCGTCGAGTCCATCGCGGTCGAGGAATTCATCGAGGGGCACGAAGGCTTCTACGACACCCTCACGATCGACGGGCACGTCGCACTCGACTTCGTGTCGCACTACTACCCGAACGTGCTCGACGCCATGCGAACCAGATGGATCTCGCCGCAGTTCATCTCCACCAACCGGCTCGACACCGCGCCGGAATACGCCGAGCTTCGCGACATGGGTGATCGGGTGAACGCGGCCCTCGGGATCGGAACGTCGGCCACCCACATGGAGTGGTTCTCCGGTCCGAAGGGGCTGAAATTCTCCGAGATCGGCTGCCGCCCGCCCGGCGTCGGGGCGTGGGACCTGTACTCCGCCGGCAACGACATCGACCTGTTCCGCGAGTGGGCGAACGCGATCGTGCACGGTCCGGTCAGCTCGCCGCCGTCGCGACGCTTCGCCAGCGGGATGATCGCGCTGCGGCCCGACAAGGACGGCCACATCACGGGCTACTCGGGGGTGGACGAAGTACAACTGCAGTACGGCGAATGGATCATCGACGCCCACCTACCACCGTCGGGTACCGCGACCCAAGGTGTCGCAGCCGGCTACATGGCCAACGCTTACGTGCGGATGCGTCATCCCGACTACGACACCCTGCATGCCATGCTCGACACAGTCGGCAACACACTGCACGTCCACGCGGAGTGAGAACCGACGCAGTCTCCGTCGTGGAGGCGGCGGGGTGAGCGTGACACTGCTCGGCCCGCAACGCACGCCCGACCTGGACAAGGTGGTGCGCTCGCTGAACCTTGAGGGCCCGATCGCCACGATCACCGCCGGCTGGCGGGAACGGGAATCCGATGACGGCGAGCTCAACGAGCTGCTGGACGCACGCGGTGTCAACCTCTCGCTGTACCGACGATGGCTCGACGTACAGGAACGCGACCCCGACTTCGCCGCGGCAGAGCGTCGAATCCGCGAGGTGCTCGACGAGGCGCAAGAGATCTACCTGTTACGGCTGGAGCATTCGCTGCGTGCGATTGACGCGGTCCAGCGCCGTAGCGGTCACGACCAGCTCCGAGCCGACGCTGTCACCCAGGCGGTCGAGGTTGTCCGCGAGCTGGACGCGCGGCACCTCGACCTGATCAGGGACATCCAGGCCGAGCTCTACGAAAGTTGGCCACCGCATGACCGGCCGGTGATCGCCGAGCACCGCGCCGCTGTCGGGAACCTGCTCCGCGATGCCGCGGCGCTCGTGATCACCGGTGGCCACGTCGGCGTACTGGTGGCCGTCCTGCACCTGTTCAACGTGGCTGCAGGGCTGCATTCGCCGGTGATCGCGTGGTCCGCCGGCGCGATGGCACTGAGCGACCGAGCGGTGCTCTTCCACGACCGGGCGCCGCAAGGGCCGGGCAACCCCGAGGTCTACGGCAGTGGTCTGTCCATGATCCGCAACGTCGTGCCGTTGCCCCACGCCCGCGCGAGGCTGCTGCTCGACGACGCGCAGCGGATGGCCGTTTTCGCCCGCCGGTTCGCCCCGGCACGGTGCGTCCTGTTCGAGAGGGGGACCAGGTTCGATACCGACGCCGATGGCACCTGCCCACCGGGCACCCGGGTGCTCGGCGAGGACGGCCACGTGCTGACGGTCGAGGCATCGTGACCGCCGTCAGCGGGCCGGCGGTAAGCCGAAAACTTGCTATCAACAGGCTCCGAGAGCGCACACCGCTCGACTCGGCAACCGTCGACCGGTTCCTGGGCAGGCACGAGATACCGATCGTCGAAGGCTCCCGCTGCACCTTCCTCTACCGAGGCGACGCCGACGAGGTTCTGCTGGTCCATCGGACCGTCGGGTTACCCGAACGCATTGCGCTGCGGCACCTTGCGGGCGCCAACCTGTGGTACGCCGTCGTAGAACTGCCCGAGGGATCCCGGTTCGAGTACCAGTTCGAGGTTACCGACGGCGAGCAGCGCCAACGCGTGAACGACCCGCTGAACCCCCGTCTTGCGCACAGTCCGGTGGGTAGCTCGTCGGTGTGTTACGCCCAGGGGTACGAAGTGCCTGAATGGACACAGCCGGATCCGGAATCACGCCCGGGAAAGCTCGTGACAGTGGTCGTGCCGAGCCGCGCGTTGCGCCGCGACTGCCAGGTGACGGTCTACCTGCCGGCCAGGTTCCGGCAAACCGGCCGCTATCCGCTGCTCGTCGTCCACGACGGCGATGACTACCTCAGATACGCAGCCGCCAAGACCGTGCTCGACAACCTCATTCACCGCCTGGACGTCGCCGAAACCGTCGTGGCATTCGTGAACCCGGGCGACCGGTTGGTCGAGTACGCCAACTCCGCGGCTCATGCGCGCTTCGTGACGGCTGAGCTGGTGCCGAATCTCGAGGCGGAGCTTCCCCTGCTAGGCACGCCCGCTGGTCGGTGTCTGATGGGATCGAGCTTCGGTGCCGTCGCGGCGCTGGCGACTGCCTACCGTTACCCGCACGACTACGGTTCGCTGCTGTTGCAGTCCGGTTCCTTCGTCTTCACCGACATCGGCAACGATCACGGCGGGGGACCCGCGTTCGATCCGGTGGTGAGGTTCGTCAACCGGTATCGTGCCAATCCTCGCCGGGTCGCGGACCGCGTGTTCGTCAGCTGCGGGGTCTACGAGCCGCTGATCATCCGTAACAGGTCCATGGTTCCCACCTTCGAGGCGGCGGGGATGGCCGTTCGCTACGTCGAAGCCCGCGACGGGCACAGCTGGGAGAATTGGCGCGACCGCTTGCAGGAGGGATTGTCATGGATCTTCCCGGGTCCGCAGAAGTTCTACTACGAGTGACGCCGTGAAGTCGGTGCAACGGTGGTTCTCCGACCGGGTCGGGCAGCAGATCAGCCTGGCCCGCTGGGGCAACTTCGGTAGGCCGGTGCTGGTACTCCCCAGCGCGGGAGGCGACGCCGAGGAGATCGAACGCAACGGCCTCGTCGATGCCTGTGGACAGTTGCTCGCCGAGGGCCGGATCAAGTTGTACTCGGTCGACAGCGTTGCCGGGCAAGTGATGATGCTCAAGACGGGTTCGCCGGAATACCGTACCTGGCTGCTCAACCAGTTCCATGAGTGCGTCCGGAGCGAAGTGGTGCCGGCGATCCACGCCGATCTCGGTGGTCAGGCCACGGACGTGATCACCGCCGGCGCATCGATAGGGGCCTTCAACGCGGTGGCCTTGCTGTGCCGCTATCCCGACGTTTTCTCTGCAGCGATCGGCATGAGTGGGAGCTACCGGATCGAGCGCTTTTACGATCCATCACGGACCGAGGACTTGTACTTCTCGGCACCGCTGCAGTTCCTACCGAATCTGGAAGGCCCACAGCTGGACCAGCTCCGCCTTCGCTTCGCCGTACTCGCCTCCGGTGAGGGCGCGTGGGAGAACATCGACGAGTCATGGCAGATGGGCGCCGCGTTGGGTGCGAAGGCAATCCCCAACCGGGTGGACAGCTGGGGCACTGAGTGGCAACACGACTGGAGCACGTGGCACAAGATGCTGCCGCACTACCTCGACGAACTCATCTGACACGCCAGCAGATCTTCATGCCGGCCGCGTAACAACCAGGTATCGGCAGACATTGCATGAGTGTGGTCGCCTGGCGGCGACTAGGTGACATTCCCGACGACCCGCTTCCGTGGCTGCTCGTCGTGGCACGCAACACGCTCGCCGACCAACGCCGCACATTTGCTCGACATGACCAGGTCCAGCTCGAGACGGCCGCTCTAGAACAGCTGGTGAGTTCCGAGCCAGCCGTCGACGACGTCGTGATCGCGCGGGCGACGATGCTGGGCGCGCTCGAGTCCTTCACCAGCACCTACAGCGGTTCGAGCACCGTCGACAGCGTCCCGGCCGGGGCGATCGCCAAGACGGGGACACCGCAGGACAATCCGCAGCCTGCCGTTGCGAGCGGTCAGCCGACGACCTGCACGTGGAACAAGCACAACAGATAGTCCAGCCGATCCCAGGTCGAGCACGGCCCGGACGGCGGGCCCGTAGCGAGCCACGAGCTCCGCGTCGAGGGCGGAGGCCGGTAGCTCGATGCCCTGTAGTCGTCGCTAATTCATAGAATCAGACACATGGCTAATTCAGTCGTTGAGTGTCGCGGCCTGAGCGTCGCGCGCGGCGGTGTTCAGGTGCTGCACGGCCTGAGCTTCGAGGTCGAGCGGGGCGTGGTCACCGGGCTGTTGGGGCCGTCCGGATGCGGTAAGACGACGCTCATCCGGGCGATCGCCGGCACGCAAGCGGTAGCGGGAGAACTGACGGTCCTGGGCCGAGCGGCCGGAGATCGGCAACTGCGGCGCGAGGTTGGTTACGCCGCGCAGTCCGGTGCCGTCTACACCGACCTCACGGTTGAGGAGAATGTCCGCTACTTCACCCGCGTTCTCCGCGCGCCGGACAGCGACGTGGATCGGGTGCTCGATGCGGTGGAGCTCGACCAGTTGCGCGCTCGCCTGGTCGGCAAGCTGTCCGGCGGGCAGCGCTCAAGGGTGAGTCTGGCGGTGGCGCTGCTCGGATCGCCGCGGCTGCTGCTGCTCGACGAACCGACGGTCGGGCTGGATCCGGTGCTGCGAGAGCAACTATGGGCGCTGTTCGCCCGGCTGGCCGCCGACGGTCTGACCCTGCTGGTGTCAAGCCACGTCATGGACGAGGCCGAGCGCTGCGATCGGTTGCTGCTGATGCGCGACGGCGCGCTGCTCACCCACGACACCCCCGCCGGGCTGAAGCAGCGCACTGGCACCGACGATCTCGACCAGGCCTTCCTACGTCTGATCCACGACGCTGACCGGTCCGCGGCATGATCGCCACCGCCGGACGGGTGCTGCGGCAACTACGGCACGACCCGCGCACGGTCGCCCTGCTCTTGGTCGTGCCCGCCCTGCTCATGGTGCTGCTGCGCTACGTCTTCGACTCCCGCGCCGCCTTCTCACACCTGGCGCCGGCATTGCTAGGCATCTTCCCGTTCCTGCTGATGTTTCTGGTCACCTCGATCGCGACTCTGCGAGAACGCACGTCGGGCACCCTTGAGCGGTTGATGAGCACGCCGTTGGGCAAGCTATCGCTTCTGGGCGGCTACGCCGCCGCGTTCAGCGTGGTCGCCGTCGTGCAGGTAGGCGTCACCACCGCGGTGTCGCTGCTGCTCGGCCTGTCGGTGACGGGGTCGATCGGCTGGCTGCTGGTCGTCACCGTGGCCGATGCGCTGCTCGGGGTAGCCCTGGGTCTGCTTGCCAGTGCGTTCGCCACCACCGAGTTCCAGGCCATCCAGCTGATGCCCGTCGTCGTATTGCCCCAGGTGCTGTTGTGCGGGCTGTTCCACCCCCGCGATGAAATGGCGACGGTGCTGCGGTGGGCCTCCGACGTCCTGCCGGTCTCCTATGCCGTCGAAGCCTTGCGGCACGTCGCCGCCGACCCCACCGTCGGCGCGGACTTCGCCCGCGATCTCGTGGTCCTCGCCGGATTTGTCGCCGCGGCGCTCATTGCTGCCGCTGCCACCCTCCGGCGCCAAACCCGATGACCACCCTGCCGGCAACCGGGTCCGGCCGGGTTCACCTGAACGCTGACCGGCACCAGATTGTGCATGCCGCCCGGCCGGTCATAAT
>DAITQD010000065.1:8643-14740 GCA_036833255.1 Jatrophihabitantaceae bacterium | reverse complement strand
CGAGCTGCGCGTCGGGGACAACCACCACCACATGGTGTGCCGCTCCTGCGGACGGATCGAGGACATCGACTGCGCCGTCGGCGAGGCGCCCTGTCTCGACCCGGCCGAGACCGCCGGCTTCGTCGTCGACCAAGCCGAAGTGACCTGGTGGGGTGTGTGCGCGCTGTGCAGACGACAGGCGCAGTCCGCAAGCACATCACCGGCGCACCGAGCGCCACGTATCCGTAAACCACCAACGAACAAGGAGATCTGATGAGCGACGTTGCGTCCCAGGGACCGGAGCAGGCTGACGAGCGCCCGGTGCTGACCAACCGGCAGGGCCACGCTGTCCACGACAACCAGAACCAGCGCACGATCGGCTCGCGTGGCCCGGCGACGCTGGAGAACTACCAGTTCCTGGAGAAGATCAGCCACTTCGACCGCGAGCGGATACCGGAGCGGGTCGTGCATGCCCGCGGCACGACGGCCTTCGGCTACTTCGAGGCGTACGGCAGCGTGGGCGACGAGGACATCGCCCGCTTCACCCGCGCCAAGCTGTTCCAGGTCAAGGGCAAGCGCACCGATCTCGCCATCCGGTTCTCCACTGTCGCCGGCGGCCGCGACTCCTCGGAGATGGCGCGTGACCCGCGTGGCTTTGCGGTGAAGTTCTACACCGAGGACGGCAACTGGGACCTCGTCGGCAACAACCTCGCGGTGTTCTTCATTCGCGACGCGATCAAGTTCCCGGACCTGATCCACTCGCAGAAGCCCGACCCGGTGAACTTCGAGCGGCAGCCGGCCAACCGAGTGTTCGACTTCATCAGTCAGACGCCTGAGTCGATGCACATGGTCAGCATGGTGTTCAGCCCGCGCGGCATCCCGGCGTCCTACCGCACGATGCAGGGTTTCGGCGTCAACACCTACAAGTGGGTCAACGCGCAGGATGAGACGAAGCTGGTCAAGTACCACTGGATTCCGAAGCTCGGAGTCAAGTCGCTGACCGCCGCGCAGGCCGCCGAGATCCAGGCCACCGAACTGGGCTCGAACACGAAGGACCTCTACGGCGCCATCGAACGAGGCGACTACCCGGAATGGGAGCTGCTCGTCCAGATGATGGACGACAACGACCACTCCGAGCTCGACTTCGACCCACTCGACGACACGAAGGTGTGGCCGGAAGACCAGTTCCCGCTCCAGGCGGTGGGCCGAATGGTGCTCAACCGCGCGCCGCAGAACGTCTACGCCGAGAACGAGCAGATTGCTTTCGGCACCGGCGTGCTCGTCGACGGGCTGGACTTCAGCGACGACAAGATGCTGGTCGGCCGTACGTTCAGCTACAGCGATACCCAGCGCCACCGCGTGGGGCCGAACTATCTGCAACTGCCCGTCAACTCGCCCAAGAACGCCACGGTGCACACCAACCAGCGCGACGGGCAGATGGCGTTCTACGTCGACACCGCCGGCGAGAACCCGCACGTCAACTACGAGCCGTCGATCACCGGCGGTCTTCGAGAGGCGACGTCGCCCTCGCACGACGAGCAGGGCCCGGTCGTCGACGGTCGGCTGACCCGTAAGCGGATCGAGCGGACCAACGACTACCTGCAGCCCGGACAGCGCTTCCTGCTGTCGGAGAAGTGGGAACAGGACGACTTGGTCGCGAACCTGACCGACGGGTTGAGCCAGTGCGACCGGCCGATTCAGGAGCGCATGGTCTGGCACCTGTTCATGTGTGAGGACGAGCTGGGCCGCCGGGTCGGTGAGGGTGTCGGCATCGGTGCCGACGACGTCCGCGAGCTGGCTCCGCTCGCCACCCAGACGCTGTCCGACGAGGAGAAGGAGCGCGCGGCCAACCTCGGCAAGAACGGCTCGCGCGATGTCAGCGGACTGACCATGACCCACTGCGTGCCGAACGAGAACACCACCGTCTGAGGTCCACGCTGCCGTACGCGATCGCCCTGCCGTGATCAACACGCTCTGAGCGTGGCCACAGCCATGTCGAATGCGTGTTGATCACGCGCTTCGTCGGCCGCCGCGCCGACTGGCGGGATTGTCGGTAGGTGCGGGCAGGATCGGTGCGTCAAGGCAGGGAGGTGCGATGTACGAGTCCGACGGCACGCTCTTCGTCAGCCCCACCGACCTCACGAAGTACCTCGCCTGCCGCCATCTGACGCACCTCGATCTCTCGGTGGCGCGCGGCGAGCTGGTGCGCCCGGAGCAGGGCACCGACGAGATGCTCGAGTTGCTGTTCACGCGGGGGCTCGAGCACGAAGAGCGCTACCTGCAGAGCCTGCGCGACCAAGGCCGTGAGGTCGTCGAGATCTCGCACCCCAAGGGTGACGCCGCAGCGCTGCGCGAGGCCGAGGCGGCCACCGAGAAAGCAATGGCGGCCGGCGCCGACGTCATCTACCAGGCCACGTTCTTCGACGGGCGCTGGCGCGGGCACGCCGACTTCCTGCTGCGCCGCGAACGGCCCGGGCGCTGGGCATGGTCCTACGACGTAGCCGACACCAAACTCGCACGGCGCATGAAGGTGCCTGCGTTGCTTCAGATGGCCACCTACGCCGAGCGGTTGACAATGTTGCAGGGCATCGCGCCCGAATACCTCACCGTCGTCACCGGCGACCGCGCCGAGCACCGGTACACCTTCGCCGACTGCGCCGCCTACGCAACGCTGATCCGCGCGCAACTGCTCGACTTCACCAACACCGGCGACGACCCGCATCCCCAGCCGGTCCAGCAGTGCGCCCAGTGCCGGTGGCAGCCGCGGTGCAAGGCCCAATGGCGCAGCGAAGACGACCTCTCGCTCGTCGCGTTCATGACCGGGGCGCACGCCACCCGCCTGCGCGAGGTCGGGATCTCGACGGTGCGTGAGCTCGGCGGGCGCCAGCCGGACGAGCTGCCGACGACGATCGGGCTGGCCGCACGTGAACGATTGGCCGCGCAGGCCAGGCTGCAGCTCGTCGAGCGCGACACGGGTAAGGCGGCTTGGGAGCTGCTCGAACCGCAGGAGGGCCGCGGGCTCGCGCTGCTTCCCGAGCCGTCGGCCGGTGACGTGTTCTTCGACATCGAGGGCGACCCGTTTCTCGGTGATCACGGTCTGGAATACCTGTTCGGCGTCGTCGACCAGGACGGGTTCACGCCCTACTGGGCCACCGACGAGAGCCAGGAGAAGCACGCATTCGAGCGGCTCGTCGATCACCTCATCCGGGCGTGGGACGCCGACCCCGGCATGCACGTGTACCACTACGCGCCCTACGAGCCGTCGCGGCTGAAGTCGCTGTCCGGGCGTTATGACACACGTGGTGCGGAGGTGGATCGGCTACTGCGCGGACAGCGGCTCGTCGACCTGTACACCGTGGTCCGCCAGGGCATGCGCATCAGCAAGGAGTCGTACTCGATCAAGAAGCTCGAGGCGTTCTACTGGGGCCACATCCGCGCACACGAGGGCGTCAGTGACGCGCTCGGCAGCGTCGTCGCGTTCGAGCGGTGGCTGGCGAGCGGCGAGCAGGCGCTGCTCGACGACATCGCGTCCTACAACGCCGACGACTGCCGCTCCACGAAGGCGCTGCGCGACTGGCTGGAGGAGCGGCGGACCGACGGCGGCGGCGACGGCGTCTATCCACGACCGGAGCACAGCGACGGGGCTTCCTCCGACGCCGCCGGCGAGATCGCCGCGGACCTGGACCGGATCGCGGCCGCGCTCGTCGCCGATGTGCCGGCCGACGACCGTGACGATGAGCAGCAGGCGCGCTGGTTGCTGGCCGGCTTGCTCGACTGGCACCGGCGCGAGTCGCTACCTGAGTGGTGGGAACACTTCGCGCGCCTGGAGAAGTCCGACGAGGAACTGGTGTTTGACCCGGCCGCGGTTGGCGAGGTATCCGGCGCGACCCAGCTGCGCGCCGAGAAGCAATCCACGGTCTGGCGGCTGAACTTTCCGCCGCAGGACACCAAGATGGGCCCGACGGCAGCGTGCTTCGATCCGCGCACGACGAAGAGCGTGGGCGTGATCGTCACGATCGACGCTGAACAGGGCTGGCTGGAGATCAAGCGAGCCACGAACCGGGGTGCCCCGGAGTGCGCCTCGCTGGTTCCCACCGCGCCGATCGCGGACCGGGAACAGCGCGCCCGGCTTCGTGAGCTGGGCGAGTGGGTGGTGACCCACGGCGTCGACAGTCCGCGGCCCGAGTGGCGCGCCGCCCGCGACCTGCTCCTGCGGCGGCGCCCGCAGCCCGACGCCGGAGCGTTGCGCGCGCCAGGCGAGCTGGCCGAGCAAGCGCTGTGTCGTCTGGCGGCCGGATTGGATCGCACTGTGCTTCCCGTCCAAGGGCCGCCCGGAACTGGCAAGACCTGGGCGGGCGCGCGCATGATCCTTCGCCTGGTGGCGGAGGGAAAGCGGGTCGGAGTCACCGGGTTCAGCCACAAGGTGATCGGCAACCTGCTGACCGCGGTGGTCGACGCAGCGGCCGAAACGGGGGTCGAACTCGACATCCTGCAGAAGGCCGCCGAACACGAGCGATGCGCCGCGCCGGGTGTGCGATTCACCGACCAGGCGAAGGCGGTGGAGGCCGAACTCGCATGCCCAGTCAACATCGTCGCGGGCACCTCCTGGTTGTTCGCGCGCCCCACGTTCGCCGAGGCTGTCGACGTCCTTGTCGTCGACGAGGCTGGGCAGCTGTCGTTGGCCAACGTGCTCGCGATCTCGCACGCGGCGAAGAGCCTTGTACTGCTGGGCGATCCGCAGCAGCTCGCGCAACCCGTGAAGGGCCAGCACCCCGACGGCGCCGGCGCGTCAGCGCTCGAGCATCTGCTCGCCGGCCAGGCCACCGTTCCCCCGGACCGCGGTTTGCTCCTCGACATGACCTGGCGGATGCACACCGATGTCGCCTCGTTCGTGTCGAGCCGCTTCTACGACGGACGGTTGCAGGTCGAGCCGGGCTGCGAACGGCAGCGGGTCGACTCCGCGTCGTTGCTCAGTGGCACCGGGTTGCGGTTCGTCCCGGTCGAACACGAAGGCAACACGGCCGTGTCGACCGAGGAGGCCGACGCGGTGCGGGCGCTGTGTGTCCAGGTGCTGTCCGACGGCCAATGGACCGATCGCGACGGCGTGACCCGCCGGCTGACCGGTAGCGACATTCTGGTGCTGACGCCGTTCAACGCGCAGGTCAACCGGCTGCGCAGCAGGCTGTCCGCTGTCGATCCCACCATCCGGATCGGCACCGTCGACAAGTTCCAGGGCCAGGAGGCGCCGGTCGTCATCTACTCCACCGCCGCGTCGAGCGTCGACGATGCGCCGCGCGGCCTGGAGTTCCTCTACAGCCTCAACCGCTTCAACGTCGCGATCTCGCGAGCGCGCGCGGTGATGGCCGTCGTCTGTTCGCCGCGCCTGCTGTCTCCGCTCGTGCACAAGCCCGATCAGCTCCGCATGGTCAATGCGCTCTGCGCGTTCGCCGAGTACGCGGACCCTAGTCCTCCGACGGCGTGATCATCAGCTCGGTCCGTCGGGCGAGCGTCGCGAGCACTTTCGCCTGTCCGGGTGTGAGTTGTAGTACGTCGGCCAATTCCTCGACGGACATCGACAGAACCGCTGGCCCGGTCGGCGCGGGATCGGCGGCGTCCGCAGCGCCGAAGCGGCTGTCGAGCAGCGCGTCGACCTCCGCGCGGGTCCGCGGATCGTCGGCCCCCCACTCGGCGAGTACCGCGACCACGTCGCGCGGGATGCCCAGCACGGCGGCCAGGCGCGCCTGCAGCAGGTCGACGTCGGGTAAAGCGCGCTTTTCCTCGACGGTCTCCAGGCGGTAGCCCGAGCCCATCTCCTCGCGCTCACCGACGACGAAGTAGCTGTCCGAAGCCCGTAGGAGCAAGTCGAGCGCCGTCTCGACGTCGTCGCGCCGCAACGCCACCCAGAGCCCGGCCGGCAGCGACGAACCGTCCGTGTCCGGCAGGGCGAAGGCCACCTCGAGCGGTTCGTCGCCGGCGACCGCGCGGGCCTCGCGGCCCTGCACGATCAGCGCCAGCGCTCTCACCGCGGCGCCGGCGCGGGCAATCATCACGTCGAACTCGATGGTGCGCTCTCGGCGCTGGTCGTCCTTGCTGATCGCCGGCATGACAGACAGTCTGC
>DAITQD010000065.1:4145-8543 GCA_036833255.1 Jatrophihabitantaceae bacterium | reverse complement strand
GTGCGCTCTCGGCGCTGGTCGTCCTTGCTGATCGCCGGCATGACAGACAGTCTGCAGCTTCGCCGGCGCAGTTGAGCCGATCGCGTAGCGGTGGGGCTTCCGCTGCGGCGCTCCGTAGGTCATGCTCTTCACAAAGAATTAACACGCGCGTTGGGGCGCACCCGATCCGAAGGCTTACGATGCCCACTCCGACCCGCCAGGTGCTTGCCGCCCTGATCTGCCTCGTCCTACTCGTCGCCGGGCTCGAGCTCGCTGCCCCGGCGGGCGCGGCCCGAACACCCAGCGCGCCCGCTGGCCTGCCAACGTTGATCGAATCGCTCGCGCCGTATGTCGGGCAGAGTTCCTGCGACCCGACGCTCAAGCCGGGCACCGCGCGATTCGAGCATCTACTCCTCACGACCTATCCCGGCACATCCGTCGCCTCGGCCTACGCCTGCGGCACCGACGGTCCGGTGAGCGAACATTATGAGGGGCGCGCCATCGACTGGATGGTGTCGATCCGTAATGCCGCCCAGCATGCGGACGCGAGCGCGCTGATCGCCTGGCTGCTCGCCACGGACCGCCGCGGCAACCACTTCGCGATGGCGCGACGCCTCGGCGTCATGTACCTCATCTTCAACAACCGGATGTGGGGATCCTGGGACGGCCAGTGGGAGGCATACAACAACTGCGCCGCCCAGCCGCAGAGCGCCTATGACAACTCCTGCCACCGCACGCACATGCATATCTCACTGTCCTGGAACGGGGCGAGCGGCCGCACGTCCTTCTGGGCCGGGGCTCGGGTGTACACCGACTTCGGCCCGTGCCGGGCACCGGACCTGAACTGGGCCAGCCCGCGCACCCACACCAACTCGACACCCTGCCCGCGCTACCCGACGGTCCGGGCGCGCGCGGGCGCATCGGCGACCAAGGTCGCACTGGTCACGTACTGCGGCGCAGCGCTGCGGCTCGGTTTCACCGGTCCGGCCGTGGCAGCCGTCCAGCGCGCGCTGCATGTCAGCGTCAGCAGCAGCTTCGGGGCGGCCACCTTTGTCGCCGTGGTCGGCTTCCAACGACGGCACCATCTGACGCCGAGCGGCTCCGTCGGCACGGCAACCTGGCGCTCGTTGCTCGCCGCCGTCAGCTGAGCTCGGCGGCGGGCTCCAGGCCGGCGACTATCGCATTGCCGATAGCCGCCAGCTGGGCGATCTGGTCCGGGGTGAGCCGGTCGATCACGTTCGCTCGCACTGTCGCGACGTGGCTCGGTGCCGCGCCGGCGAGCACCGCTAAGCCCTTGTCCGTCAGGTGTGCGACCTGGCCGCGGCGATCGGTGGGGCAGTCCCGGCGCTCGACCCAGCCGCGCTCTTCGAGGCGGGCGACGGCGTGTGACAGCCGGCTGCGCGACGAGCGGGTCCGGACGGCGAGGTCGCTCATCCGCATCCCGCGTCCTTCGGGCTCGGACAGGCGGGCGAGGATCTCGTAATACGCGTGTGGCATGCCGGAGTCCTGCTGCATCTGCCGGTCGAGTTCGTCGAAGAGCAGCATCGTCGCTTCGAGGTAGGCCCGCCAGGCCAGCTGCTCGTCGGCGCTGAGCCATCGGGTGCCGGTCATGCGCAGAGAATAGGCGATGTGCGACGCTTATCAACAGTTGAGCGCTCAACCGAGTTGGGCTATCCTGGCGTCACCAGATCGAGGAGCTGACCATGGCCATCCATCGCCTGAACCACGCCGTGCTCTATGTCCGCGACATCGAGCGCAGTGTTGCCTTCTACAGCCACGTGCTCGGCTTCAAGCCGATCGATGGGATGAACGCCGTGCGCGGCGCAGCCTTCCTGCGCGCGCCCGATTCGACGAACGACCACGACCTCGGCCTGTTCGAGATCGGTGCGGACGCCGCTGCCAGTGGTGCGGGCCGTACGACGGTCGGGCTCTACCACCTTGCCTGGGAGGTCGACACGCTCGGCGACCTCGAGGCGTTGGCCGCCACGCTCGCCGAGGCCGGTGCACTCACCGGCGCGTCCGATCACAGCACCACCAAGTCGCTCTACGGCCACGACCCGGATGGCCTGGAGTTCGAGATCGCCTGGATCGTGCCGGCTGACCGACTCGACGATGCCGCGCATGCCGGTCGCTCGAGCATCCGCCCCCTCGACTTGCCCAGGGAGATCGCGCGTTACGGTGCGGACACCCCGGGCGGCATCGGCATCAGCCGGGTCGGGGCGCCGGCCGCCGGCTAGTGGGTAGCCCCGGATCGTCGGGCTGGGCGGCCGCTATGCCAACTCGACGGACTCGACGGACTCGACGATGCGCGCTTGCGGAGCACCGACGAGCGCGGGCGAGGCCTCGGGCGAACGCCAGATCTTCTCGCGCAGCACCACGACGAAGGCCGCCGCATCCTGTTCGGTGTCGAAGTCGAGGTCGACCATCACGTATTTCGAGTCGTCGATCGGTCGGGCGACGCGGTGTCGCCGCACGCCGGACCCCTGCCGGAGGCCGGCAGCCCGGTCGAACGCCGCCTTCCACGTGTCGAAGTCACTGATCGCGTGCTCGATCCGGACCGTGTACATGGTGTGCGCTCCTTCGTCCTTGGGTGCTCAGAACGGAACTTCGGTGGCGAGCAGACCCGTGCCGGTCTCCCGGCCGGACAGGACGCGACAGAACTCGACCGCGTCGAGTTCCACCTGCGGTCCGTCCACACCAGAGGACCAGGTGCCGCCGGCCGGCCCGGTGAGGCGCAGCGTGTAGGGCTGGCCGTGCCGAGCGGACCACTCGGCCACGACGTCCGCGACCAGGACCCCGTCGTGCTCGGCGGTGAGCTGCAGCGCTGTGCCGCTCGCCCGGGCGATGTCGACGCGGTGCATCCAGGTGTCCCGGGTGAGGATGGTGTCGGTGAGGAATCCGATCGCCCACCATTCCTCGACGCCGCCGATCTGCTGTGACATCGGCATCGTGCGGCGCCGGATGAAGCCAGGCGTGCGACGGCGGCCACGGGCGGCTCGCGGGCCGATCCGCTCGAAACGCGCGGCAACCTCGCTTGGCGCGAGGTCGGCGTGCTTGCGCACCTGCAGGTCGGTGAGAGCGTCGATGAACACCGTGCCGGCCCGCTTCGCAGCAGCCTTGCGCTGTCGGCCGCCCTCGCGGACCGATGCGGCCATCTCTGCCATGCCCAGCACATGGCACGCGAGCGCGCGGACGTCCCAGGCCGGGCAGTCCGTCGCTCGCGTCCAGTGGGTGTCGTCGAGTTCGGCGAGCGCGGCGGCGAACCGGTCGTACTCGGTCGCGGCCAGTCGCATCGCGGTTGACCGCTCGAGCTGGGTCCGCCGGATGTCCGAGGCGGCTGAGGGGATTCGGGTGGTTGGCGTCATGAGGTCCTCCTGGTGTTGTGGGGCATGCCGACGTTGTCGGCGAACATGTCGATGGCCCGGTCGAGCAGCCGCGACCAGCGGTCACCGCCCGGGTCGTTGGCCTGCTGGGCGTCGATGAGCCCGCCGATCACCGCGGTGTAGAGGTCGATGTCCTGCGCGTCGTGGACACCGAGGCGGCCCAGGACGCCGTGCAGGCCTTCGAGCACCAGGATTGCCGGTGCGTAGGCGGCCGCGCTGGGCTCGAATCCGGCGATGGTGCGCTGGTTCATCAACTGGTGGCGGGCGACGTCGCTGACCGCGAACTCGAAAAAGGTGTGGGCGATCTTCTTCAGTGCTGCTCGGGGCGACCGCGGGAGTTGCCGCCCGGCGGCGGCCATCGCCTGCTCGCACTCCGTCCAGGCCTGGGCGAACATCGCGTCGTAGATCGCGTGCTTCGACTCGAAATGCGTGTACAGCGACGGCGCACGCATGCCCACCCCGGCGGCGACATCGCGCAGCGTCACCTGCGACAGACCATGCTCGCGGGCGATCGCCCATGCCGCGTCGAGAATCTCCAGACGAGTAGCCTCACGGCGTTCGGCCTGACGATCACGAATAGGTATGTCTAACACAGTTAGGGACTATGTCATCGCCGCGAGTGTCTGTCAACCCTCGCAGCGACGCGGTTTCGACCAGGACCGGATTGGGTACCTCACGGGTAGCACACCGCTTACCCCAGGAGGGCTTGTCATGTTCGGCCTGATCATCACGCTGCTGTTCGTTGGTCTCATCGCCGGCGCACTGGCGCGCCTGCTCGTCCCCGGCAGGACTGCCGTCGGAATCCGGGCCACGATCCTGATCGGCATCATCGGCTCGTTCGTGGGTGGATTCCTCGGCTACGCACTGTTCCACCACGACGCGAACCAGGGCGCATTGCAGCCGTCCGGCATCATCGGCTCCGTCATCGGCTCGATCATCGTGCTGCTGGTCTACCGCCGCTTCAGCGGCACCAAGCGCATATCGCGTCTGCTTTAGAATCTGCGTCGTGACCGACGCCCCCGTACGTGTACTCCTG
>DAITQD010000065.1:0-4045 GCA_036833255.1 Jatrophihabitantaceae bacterium | reverse complement strand
TCGCGTCTGCTTTAGAATCTGCGTCGTGACCGACGCCCCCGTACGTGTACTCCTGCTCGAGCAGATCCACCCCGATGCGGAGACCATCCTGCGCTCGGCGGGGTTCGAGGTGGAGTCGGTCGGGCGTGCCCTGGACGAGGACGAGTTGGTGGGACGAGTCGGCGACGTCACGCTGCTCGGCCTGCGATCCAAGACACACATCACCCAGCGCGTGCTGGACGCGGCGCCGAATCTGGTCGCGATCGGCGCCTTCTGCATCGGCACCAACCAGATCGAGCTCAAGGCCGCATCCGAACGCGGCATCACCGTCTTCAACGCGCCGTTCTCCAACACCCGGTCGGTCGTCGAGTTGGCGATCGCCGAGATCATCTCGATGACCCGTCGCCTGACCGAGAAGAATGCCCTGATGCACGACGGCGTCTGGGACAAGTCCGCCGACGGCGCACACGAGGTCCGCGGGCGCACGCTGGGCATCATCGGCTACGGCAACATCGGCACCCAGTTGTCGGTGCTCGCCGAGAACCTCGGCATGAAGGTGCTCTACTACGACACCGCCGACAAGCTGGCGCTGGGCAACGCCCGCCGCTGCATCTCGATGAAGGACCTGCTCGCCGAGTCCGACATCGTCACGCTGCACGTCGATGGCCGTGCCTCGAACGACAGCATGTTCGGCGAGACCGAGTTCGCGGTGATGCGCCCCGGTTCACTGTTCCTCAACCTGTCGCGGGGTTTCGTCGTCGACTACGCGGGGCTGGGCGCCCATATCGCATCGGGTCACATCGCCGGCGCGGCAGTCGACGTCTTCCCCGTCGAACCGAAGGGCCGAGGCGACGAGTTCGTCTCCGAGCTGCGCGGCCTGCCGAACGTGATCCTCACGCCGCACATCGGCGGCTCGACGCAGGAGGCGCAGCAGGGCATCGGCCGCTTCGTCGCCGGAAAGTTCCGCGACTTCATGCTCGACGGCGCCACCGCAATGAGCGTCAACCTGCCCGGGTTGGCGCTGCCGCAGATACCGGACACCAGCCGCCTCATCATCGTCCACCGCAACGTGCCTGGCGTCATGGCCAGAATCAACGGCGTGCTGGCCGAGCACGAGGTGAACGTCGAGGCCCAGCTCCTCGCCACCCGCGGCGAGCTCGGCTACGTCGTCACCGACGTCAGCGCCACCTACACCGAGGAAATGCTGGACCAGATGCGTGCGCTGCCCGAGGCGGTCCGCCTCCGCGTTCTGTAGCGGTCTCACCCCGTGCCCCAGAATGCGACGGTGCTAACAATTGCAAGCACCCTCTTGCGTCTGTTACCCATGGGTAATACTCTGATGTTACTGACGAGTAACCCAGCTTCCCGCCGCGACGCCGCAGGGACAGACATCAGGGAGTGACGGCCATGGGCCACTTCAAGAGCAACGTCCGCGACATCGAGTTCAACCTCTTCGAAGTCTTCGGCACCGACCAGGTCCTGGGCAGCAGCCCGTTCGCCGACCTGGACGAGCAGACCGCCCGCGGCATGCTGCGCGAGGTCGCGAAGTTGGCCGAGGGCCCGCTGGCCGAGTCGTTCGCCGACGCCGACCGCAACCCGCCGGTCTTCGACCCCGACACCAACTCGGTGACGCTTCCCGAGTCGTTCAAGAAGTCCTGGAAGGCGCTGCGCGACGGCGAGTGGTGGCGCCTGGAAACCGCGCCGGAACTCGGCGGCCAGCTCACCCCGCGCACGATCGTCTGGGCCGTCGCCGAGCAGGTGCTGGGGTCGAACCCGGCGCTGCACATGTATATGGCGGGCGCGCCGTTCGCGGGCATCCTCTACGCCAACGGCAACAAGTCGCAGCAGAAGATCGCGCAGCTCATGGTCGACCGGGGCTGGGGTGCGACGATGGTGCTGACCGAGCCCGACGCGGGATCAGATGTCGGCGCCGGCCGCGCCAAAGCGGTCGAGCAGAGCGACGGCACCTGGCACATCGAGGGCGTCAAGCGCTTCATCACCTCGGGCGAGCAGGACCTCACCGAGAACATCGTCCATCTGGTGCTGGCCCGTCCCGAGGGCGCCGCAGCGGGCACGAAGGGACTCTCGCTGTTCGTCGTGCCGAAGTTCCACTTCGACGTCGAGACCGGTGAGCTCGGTGAGCGCAACGGCGTGTACGTCACCAATGTCGAGCACAAGATGGGCCTGAAGGCCTCGACCACGTGCGAGCTGCGCTTCGGCGAGAACGCGGGCGATCCCGCTGTGGGCTGGCTCGTCGGCGATGTGCACGACGGCATCGCGCAGATGTTCCAGGTCATCGAACACGCCCGCATGATGGTCGGCACCAAGGCCATCGCGACGCTGTCGACCGGCTACCTGAACGCGCTCGAGTTCGCCAGGACCCGGGTGCAGTCGGCAGATCTCACCCGGGCATCGGACAAGACCGCGCCCCGCGTCACGATCATCAACCACCCCGACGTGCGCCGTAGCCTGATGCTGAACAAGGCCTACGCCGAGGGCTTGCGCGCGCTGGTGCTCTACACGGCCACCACGCAGGACCGCATCATCATCGGCGAGCACGAGGGCAAGGACGTCACGCTCGACGAGGCGATCAACGACCTGCTGCTGCCGATCGTGAAGGGCGCCGGATCGGAACGCTCCTACGACCAGCTCGCCCAGGCGTTGCAGACCTTCGGTGGCTCGGGTTATCTGCAGGACTACCCGCTGGAGCAGTACATCCGCGACGCCAAGATCGACACCCTGTACGAGGGCACGACCGCGATCCAGGGTCAGGACTTCTTCTTCCGCAAGATCGTCAAGAACAAGGGTGTGGCGCTCGGCGCGCTGTCGGCCGAGATCACCCAGTTCCTCGAGTCGATCGCCGACGAAGGCCGGCTCAAGGAGGAGCGGGCGGCCGTGCAGAAGGGCCTCGAGGACCTCGGCGGCATCGTCGCCGCGATGTTCCAGCAGTTGATGAGTGCCCAGGAGGACGTGCGCAACGTCTACAAGGTCGGCCAGAACACCACCCGGCTGCTGCTGTCGGCCGGTGACCTGATGGTCGGCTACCTGCTGCTGCGCCAGGCGGCGGTCGCGCTGAGGAAGCTCGACTCGAGCGGGCTGTCCGATGCCGATCGCGCGTTCTACGAAGGCAAGCCGGCCGTGGCGCGGTTCTTCGCACTGAGCGTGCTGCCGGAGCTCTCGGCGCGACGCACCGTCACCGAGTCGATCGACAACTCATTGATGGACGTGCCCGAAGCCGCGTTCTGAGCACGCAACTGGTCGGCGGAGGGGGCGTCGGTAGGGTCGGCCGGGTGACGTCATCGCGCTGGATCGCCCTGAACGGCGCGGCTAACGTGCGCGACCTGGGCGGCCTGCCGACGCTCGACGGCCGGCGTACCCGCCCGAACCGGCTCATCCGATCGGACAACCTGCAGGGCCTCACCGACGCGGACGTGCGCGTGCTCGTCGACGAACACGAGGTGCGCGCCGTGGCCGACCTGCGCACCGGCGTCGAGGTCGATCTCGAGGGCCCCGGGCCGATGACGCGCGAGCCGGCGGTCGACGTGCAGCACCACTCGCTGTTCCCCGAGGCCGGCCGCAACACCGACGCCGGCGCGCTCGATGACGACGGGCCGGTCGTGCTGCCGTGGCAGAACCGGGGCACCGACCTGGGCGAGCCCGACGGCGTGCGGCTGGGTGCGTCGGGGGTGTACCTGCGCTACCTCGACGACCGCGCCGACTCGGCGGTGGCCGCGCTGCGCCTGATTGCCGGCACCGATGGCGCAACGATCGTGCATTGCGCGGCGGGTAAGGACCGCACTGGCGTTGTCATCGCGCTGGCGCTGGCCGAGGTCGGCGTGACGCGCGAGGCGATCGTCGAGGACTACGCGCAGAGTGCCGAGCGGATCGAGGCGATCTTCGCCCGGCTACGGGCGTCGCGGACCTATGCCGACGACCTCGTGGGCCAATCGATCGACAAGCACCGCCCGCGCGCCGCCACGATGCAGCTCCTGCTCGACGCCATGGAGGCGAACTACGGAGGCGCACCCCGATGGTTGCGCGCGCACGGTTGGACCGAACAGGACGC
>DAITQD010000064.1:0-14803 GCA_036833255.1 Jatrophihabitantaceae bacterium | reverse complement strand
CACCGCTGACCCTCCCACTCGCGGGGACGGGGCGGCGGCACCGGCCTTCCGCGGGCCACGCCGCCGCTTCGGACGATGCGCGAGCTGCCCTCGTACGAAGCGGCTGTCTCAGTAGATGAGACAGTGAGTCCATTGGCTGAGAGCTGATGCGCGGCTCGGTTAGGCTGCCGGGCATGAAGCTTGCGGTCATCCCGGGTGACGGGATCGGTATCGAGGTCATCGAACAGGCCCTGCGCGTGCTCGACGCGGTGCTGCCCGACGTCGAGCCGACGCACTACGACCTGGGTGCCGCCCGGTGGCATCGCACCGGCGAGTTGCTGCCCGACGCGGTGCTCGCCGAGCTGCGCGGGCAGGACGCGATCCTGCTCGGCGCGGTGGGCGATCCGTCGGTGCCGTCCGGGGTGCTCGAGCGGGGTCTGCTGCTGCAGCTGCGCTTCGAGCTCGACCACTACGTCAACCTGCGCCCGGCCAAGCTCTACCCCGGCGTCCTCAGCCCGCTGGCCGGCGAGCCGGCGATCGACTTCGTCGTGGTCCGCGAAGGCACTGAAGGCCCGTATGTAGGCAACGGCGGAGTGCTGCGCAAGGGCACGCCGCACGAGATCGCCACCGAGGTCAGCGTCAACACCGCCTTCGGCGTGGAACGGGTCGTGCGCGACGCCTTCGCCCGCGCCCAGGACCGTCCGCGCAAGCACCTGACGCTGGTGCACAAGACCAACGTGCTCACCAACGCTGGCGACCTGTGGTTGCGCACCGTCCAGGCTGTCGCCGCCGGCTTCCCCGAGGTGACGACCGCCTATCAGCACGTCGACGCGGCCACGATCTTCATGGTCACCGACCCGGGACGCTTCGACGTCATCGTCACCGACAACCTCTTCGGCGACGTCATTACCGACCTGGCGGCCGCGGTGTCCGGCGGCATCGGGCTGGCGGCCAGTGGCAACCTCGACGTCAGCCGCCGGAATCCGTCGATGTTCGAGCCGGTGCACGGATCCGCGCCCGACATCGCCGGCCAGGGCATAGCCGACCCGACGGCGGCGGTGCTCTCGGTGTCGATGTTGCTCGCGCACGTCGGCCAGCGCGACGCTGCCCAGCGCGTCGAGGCCGCCGTCGCGGCCGATCTCGCGACGCGTGACCCGCACCAGCCCGGCTCGACCGCTGACATCGGTGAGCGTCTCGCCAAGGCCGCCGCCGGCTGAGTGTTGGGGCTCGGCACGCGAGCTTTTCCCCGCTGGTGCTCGCTTTGCCGTACCGAAACCGGTCAGCAGCGGGGAAAAGGCGAGCGAGACCGGTCAGCAGCGGGGAAAAGGCGAGCGAGACCGGTCAGCAGCGGGGAAAAGTGTGGCACACTCGCACCCGTGCAGTTCCAGCTCATTATCAGTTAGCGCGTCGGAACCGGCTTCACATCCGACGCGCAGACCCTCCGCACCCGCGGGGGGTCTTTTGTTTTGACCTAGAACCCCGTAACAGCAAGGACGAGCGATGCAGACCGACGACTTTCATGTCTTCGACACGACGCTGCGTGACGGCGCCCAGCGCGAGGGAATCACCTACTCGGTAGCCGACAAACTGGCCGTCGCCCGCCTGCTCGATCAGGTCGGCGTCGGCTTCATCGAGGGCGGCTGGCCGGGCGCCATGCCCAAGGACACCGAGTTCTTCGCGCGCGCCGCCGACGGGGACCTCGCTCTGAGGAACGCGGTGCTGGTCGCGTTCGGTGCCACCCGAAAGGCGGGCGTGCGGGTCGAGGACGACCCGCAGGTGCGCGCGCTCCTCGACTCGCGGGCTTCAGTCGTCACGCTCGTCGCCAAGTCCGACGTATGGCACGTCGAGCGCGCGCTGCGGACCACGCGGGAGGAGAACCTCGCGATGGTGCGTGACACGGTCGCGTTCCTGCGCGCCGAAGGGCGCCGGGTATTCCTCGACTGCGAGCACTTCTTCGACGGCTACCAGCACGACCCCGACTATGGCGTGCGCGTGCTCGACGCGGCGGCGGAGGCCGGTGCGGACGTCGGGGTCCTCTGCGACACGAACGGCGGCATGCTGCCCATGGGCGTGCACGACGTCGTGTCCGACGTACGGGGTCGCGCCGGCATCCGGCTCGGGATCCACACCCAGGACGACACGGGCTGCGCGGTGGCCAACACCCTGGCCGCCGTCGACGCCGGCGCGACCCACGCCCAGGGCACGGCCAACGGCTACGGCGAGCGGGCCGGCAACGCCAACATCTTCTCGGTGATCGGCGGGCTGGTGACGAAGATGGGCCGCGACGTGCTGCCCGAGGGCTGCCTGGCCGAGATGCAACGCGTCGCCCACGCCATCGCCGAGATCGCCAACCTCGCGCCGGACACCCACGCGCCCTATGTCGGCTCCTCGGCGTTCGCGCACAAGGCCGGCCTGCACGCGTCGGCGATCAAGGTCGCGCCCGAGATGTACAACCATCTCGACCCGACGACTGTGGGCAACTACCAGCGCATTCTCGTCACCGAGATGGCCGGGCGCGCGTCGGTCGAGCTGAAGTCGCGCGAACTCGGTGTCGAGGTCGGCGATCGGCCCGACGTGGTGAGCAGGGTCGTCGAGCGGGTCAAGGCACGCGAGGCCGATGGCTGGTCCTACGAAGCCGCGGACGCGTCCTTCGAACTGCTGCTGCGTGACGAGCTGGGCGAGAACTCGGAGCCGTTCACGGTCGAGTCTTACCGGGTGATCGTCGAGCGCCGCGAGGACGCCACGATGATCAGCGAGGCGACCGTGAAGGTGTTTGCGGGCGGCCATCGGGCCATCTCCACCGAGGAGGGCAACGGCCCGGTGAACGCGCTGGACCGCGCCCTGCGCAAGGCTCTCGAACGGGTATACCCGCGCCTGGCGGAGCTCGAGCTCACCGATTACAAGGTGCGCATCATGCCGGGCAAGCACGGCACGGACGCCGTGACGCGGGTGCTGATCGAGACGTCGGACGGTCAGCGCGAGTGGACGACGGTGGGCGTGCATGCGAACGTCATCGAGGCATCATGGCTGGCACTGCACGACGCCGTGAGATACGGGCTACTGCGTGAGCCGCTCGGCACGTGAGTGCGTCGGCGCGGGGCGTAACGAGGCCAGCACGCAGGTGTCGCAACTGTGCGTGCAGTCGCTACCCGTGCCGTCGTGCGCACACGGCTCGGCACTGACGTGCATCTCGTCCGCGTCGTGGTCGTGACTGCAGCCGCCGGCGAACTCGCTACCGGCGTAGGTCCCGCCGCGTGCCGCGATGGCATCCTCGATGGCCTGGTTGAGCCGCTTCTCGGCCAGGTCGATCTTCACGCTGTGCGTCACGCCCCAGGCCACACCGCCGAGCAGTAGCGCGACGATCAGCGCGATCGCCGAGAACACCCGGACGATCCCCGGCGTGGTGCCGGTGGTCGCCACGAGGCCTACTGCGGCGAACAGGACCGCGAACAGGCCCAGGGTCGCGGCGAAGTGCCGACGTCTCTCGATCGGGATGCCCGTCAGCGGTGAATTCACGCGTGCAGTATGCCCGCTGCACTCTGGGCGACCGAGACGGCATGGCCCCGGTCACACCGGCCGTGCCCGGTAGTCTTTACGTTCGTGCGCATTGCTCGCTTCGTCCATCCCGGCTCGGCCGCGGCGCCGGGAGGCGTCGCGTGGGGAAGTGTCGAAGGGCCGGCTGACGCCGCCCTCGACGCCCTCACGGTGGCGGCCATCGACGGCCACCCGTTCGGTCTGATCACCTTCACCGGCGACCGGTGGGCGCTGCCCGACGTGCGGCTGCTCTCGCCGATCCTGCCGAGCAAGGTCGTCGCGATCGGCAAGAACTACGCAGCGCACGCCCGCGAGATGGCCGAGGGCAGCGGGCGACCCGACGATGGACAGGCGCAGGCCCCGACCGGCCCGGTCATCTTCCTCAAGCCGTCGACGTCGGTGATCGGCGCAGGCGACACGATCCGGCTGCCGGCTGACTCGGCTCGCGTCGATCACGAGGCCGAACTGGCGATCGTCATCGGCCGTCCGGCGCGCGACGTCGGCCGCGCCGACGCGATGGCGCACATTCTCGGCTATACCGCGGCGAACGACGTCACCGCGCGCGACCAGCAGCGCGCCGATGTGCAGTTCACCCGCGGGAAGGGTCATGACTCGTTCTGTCCGCTCGGCCCGTGGATCCAGACCGTCCTGGACCCATCCGACCTGCGGGTGACCGCCGCCGTCAACGGTGAGCTGCGCCAGGACGGCCGCACCAGCGAGATGATTCACGACATCCCGGCGCTGATCGAGTTCATGTCGGGGGTCATGACCCTGTTGCCGGGCGACGTCATCCTCACTGGAACGCCCGCCGGCGTCGGGCCGATCGTGGACGGCGATTCCGTCACCGTCGAGATCGAGGGAATCGGCGCCCTCACCAACCCGGTAAGGACCAAATGAGGGTCCGGTTCTGCCCGTCGCCGACCGGCAACCCGCACGTTGGCCTGATCCGCACCTGCCTGTTCAACTGGGCCTACGCACGGCACGTCGGCGCGACGTTCGTGTTCCGAGTCGAGGACACCGACGCGGCTCGGGACTCCGAGCAGTCCTACCAGCAACTGCTCGACGCGTTGCGCTGGCTGGGCATGGACTGGGACGAGGGCCCCGAGGTCGGCGGCCCCTACGGCCCGTACCGGCAGAGCGAGCGGCGCGCGATCTACCTCGACGTGATCGACAAGCTCCGCGCGAGCGGGCACCTCTACGAGTCGTACTCGACGCCGGACGAGGTCGAGAGCCGGCACGTCGAGGCCGGTCGCAACCCGAAGCTCGGCTACGACGGTTTCGACCGCGACCTCACCGATGAGCAGAGATCTGACTTCCGGACGCGGGGCCGCGAGCCCGTGCTGCGGCTGCGGATGCCTGACCAGGACCTGAGCTGGACCGACGTCGTCCGCGGCGAGGTCACGTTCGCCGCCGGCAGCGTCCCGGACTTCGCGGTCGTGCGTGCCAACGGTGAGCCGCTCTACACGCTGGTCAACCCCGTCGACGACGCGCTGATGAAGATCACCCACGTGTTGCGCGGCGAGGACCTGCTGCCGTCCACGCCACGCCAGATCGCCCTCTACCGGGCGTTGATCGACATCGGCGTCACCGACTTCGTGCCGCAATTCGGCCACCTGCCCTACGTCATGGGTGCGGGCAACAAGAAGCTGTCCAAGCGCGATCCCCAGTCCTCGCTGAATCTCTACCGCGAGGCCGGTTATCTGCCCGAAGGCCTGCTCAACTACCTGGCGCTGCTCGGCTGGTCGATCGCCGACGACCACGACATATTTTCGATGGACGAAATGGTGGCAGCCTTCGACATCGCCGACGTGAACGCCAATCCAGCGCGGTTCGACCCGAGGAAATGCGAAGCCATCAACGCGACGCACATCCGGATGCTCGCGCCTGACGATTTCGCCGCGCGCCTGGCCGCCCATGTCCAAGAGGCGGGCATGCCTGCCGAACCCGCGGTGCTCGCGGCCGCGGCGCCGCTGGTGCAGGAGCGGATCCAAACCCTCGGCGAGGGCGTCGAGATGCTGCGCTTCCTGCTCGTGGCCGACGAGGCCTTCGAGGTGGACGAGACGGCGGCGGCCAAGCAACTGGGCGAGGCCGGGCAGGCCGTGCTCGCGGCGGCGATCCCCGCGCTGGAGGCGTTGAAGGCGTTGGGGGAGTGGACGACCGCCGCCGTCGAGCAGACCCTGCACGGGGCTCTCGTCGATCGGCTCGGGCTCAAACCCCGCAATGCCTACGGGCCCATCCGGGTCGCGGTCACCGGGCGCGGCGTCTCGCCGCCGCTGTTCGAGTCGATGGAGCTGCTCGGGCGCGACCGCTCACTGGCCCGCCTGCGCGCCGCTCGATCATGACCGGGTTCCGGGTTGCGGTGGTTCTGGGCACCCGACCGGAGATCATCAAGCTCGCCGGCGTTGTCGACGGCCTGGGCGATGCCGCGATCGTGATCCACACCGGCCAGCACTACGACGACGGCCTGTCCCAGGTCTTCCTCGACGGCCTCGGGCTCGCGGCGCCCGCGCACCGGCTGGAGCTCGGCGGCCTGTCCCGCGCCGAGCAGGTCGGGCGCGGCACGACGCAGCTCGCGGACCTGCTCACGCAGTTGGCCCCGGATGCGGTGATCGTGCAGGGCGACACCAACTCCGCGCTGGCCGGCGCCCTGGCGGCGAACGCCACCGGGTTCCCGATCGTGCACGTCGAGGCGGGCCTGCGCAGCTTCGACCGGGCAATGCCCGAAGAGCACAACCGGGTCCTCGTCGACCATCTCTCGGACCTGCTCGCGGCGCCGACTCCTACGGCGGTCGCCAACCTGGCACGCGAGGGGATCGCCGGTGACCAGGTCATCTGCTGCGGCAACACCGTGATCGAGGGGGTCGCCCGGCAACTGCCCGACCCGGCGCGGCGGGCGGGGCTGCTCGCGGCGTACGGCCTGCGCCCGGCGCAGTTCGTGCTGGCCACACTGCACCGGCCGGAGAACACCGACGACCCCGCGACCCTAGGCCGTATCTTCACCGAACTCGGTGCGCTGCCGCTGCCCGTCGTGCTTCCGCTGCACCCGCGCACCGCGGCGGCAGCCCGGGCCGCCGGAATCGCCAACCTGCTTGTGCCGCTCAGAGTCACAGCCCCGATGGACGGCGCGACCTTCCTCGGACTCGCGGCAGAAGCCGCCGTTCTCGTATCGGATTCCGGCGGCGTGCAGGAGGAGGTGACGGTGCTGGGCCGCCCCCTGGTGGTGGTCCGGCGCTCGACCGAGCGGCCCGAGGCTTTCGAGCACCACGCCACCCTGGTGGGTCCGGCCGGTGTCGCCGCTGCGGTCAACGCCTACCTAGCCGATCTGGCCCGGGTGCATCGCGACCTGAAATCGCGGCCGAGCCCCTTCGGTGACGGCACGGCGTCACAGGTAATCGTCCAGACCGTCCAGAAACGATTCCGGGCACCAGCGTTACCCGACGGCGCGCCAGTCGTTTGACCTAGCGATGCGAGTTGTGCCCAACCGGGTTACCGGTCGCGTTTGACATGAGCAGGTACCGCATGAGCGCCCAGTTAAGTGGGACTGACGGCGGATCACAGGGCAGGGGACCGAGAACGTGACGAAGGCGACGACTGGTAGGACCCGAGAGGACGAATCGAATATGCGTAAGCCCACCCGGCGCGCCGTGCGCGTCACCGCTGTCTTCGGCTCCGTAGCGGCGCTAGTCCTGCTGCCGGCAGCGTCTGCGAGCGCAGCGGCCACTAACTCGAGTGCGTACGCCGTCAAGGCGAGCCTCATCTCCGGTGCCGTCAACGTCGGCCCATTGGCGACAAGCACGTGTCCACCCGGCGGCCCGCACAGCGTGGCCAGCGCCGATCTCGGCACATTGGGATCGCTCGGCGCGCTCAATGCAACCTCTGCGTGCGACGACGCTGCTGGGACATCGTCGGCGACCGCGAGCGCCGCAACCGTCGCGCTGCTCGCCGCCGCCCCGGGTTTGTCGGCTGTCGCCGCGACCCTCATCAGTGCGACCTGTAGCGGCGCGGCCCCAGATGATCCGATCGGGTCATCGACGCTGCTTCAACTGAAGCTGGGCACCGCCACCGCAGTGGATCTGACCCCCACTGCCAATACCATCCTGCTGGACGCCTCGCCATTGGCGAAGATCGTCGCGAACGAGCAGACGCTCAGCGGCGGTGTCCTCACGGTCAACGCCCTCCACATCTACATCGGCCCCATCGTCAATGGCGCGGGCAGCCTCGGCGACGTCATCATCGGGCACGTGAGCTGCGGTCCGAACGTTCCCACCGCCCCTGGTGACGTGTTCTCCTTCCAGAACCTGCCGCTGATCCTCGGTGGCATCGCGGTGCTGGTCATGATCGGCATGGCGCTCCGGACGGGAACGCGCCGCCTTCGTGGTCTCGCGTGACTCGGACGAAGCGAGAGGTAGGAGCACGCAATGTATAGAGGTAGCGGCATCCTCGGTGTCGGTGTCGGCGGCGGTAGCCTCGCGGCCACCGGCGTGCCGATCGCGATGACCCTGATCCTGGCGTTCGCGGTAGTCGTCGCGGGGCTGCTCATGCTCCGCTGGGGCAAGGTTCGCCGCGGCGCGTAACAGCTGAGATCTGCGCCGATTGGTGCCACTGCGAATCGTGCGGCGGCACCAATCGCCGTTTCCGGAACTACGAGGAACGTAAGGAAGGACACCGTGGGCGTCACCCTGCTGGAGTTCGTCGCGCTGTTCGTGACCGTGATGTTCCTCAGCTATGTCGTGATGATCCTGCTGCCGTTCCTGCGCCGGCCGCGCACCGCACCGGGCAATCCCGCGGAATTCGAATGGCATTTCTTCATCCCGGCCCGTGACGAGGAAGCGGTCATCGAGACCACGATCGCCCGGTGCCAGCACGATTTTCCGACCGCTCACCTGTGGGTGATCGACGACGCCAGTGAGGATCGCACCGCCGCACTCGTGCAGGCGGCCGCCGACATCGACCTGCACATCCACCTCGTGCGCCGCCACCTGCCCGATGCCCGTACGGGTAAGGGCCACGCCCTGAACAGCGCCTATTGGGCGCTGGACGCGTGGCTGCCGGCCCGGGCTGATCGCACCCGCACCATCGTGGCGGTCATCGACGCCGACGGCCGGCTGGCGCCCAACGCGCTGGGCTACGTCAGCTCAGAATCAGTGTTCGGCGCCGCGAAGGTCGGTGCCGCCCAGATCGCGGTACGCATGGAGAACCGCGACGACCTCGGCGAGGTCGCGACGGTCTCCCGGGCCGGCAAGCGCTTCTCCCGGGCGCTGGTGCGAATGCAGGACCTCGAGTTCATGACGTCGATGTCGGCCATGCAACTGCTGCGCGAACGCACCGGCTCGGTTGGGATGGGCGGCAACGGGCAGTTCAGCCGGTTGACAGCCTTGGACGAGATCGCCCGCCGCTACGAGCAACCGTGGCACGGTGCCCTGCTCGAGGACTACGAACTCGGCCTGCACATCCTGCTCGTCGGCTACACCAACCGATTCGTGTACGACACGTTCGTCGAGCAAGAAGGCCTGCTGTCCATGCGGCGGTTCATCGCCCAGCGTGCCCGCTGGACGCAGGGCACCATGCAGTGCTCGTCCTACATCGGCGAGATCATCCGCTGCCCCAACCTCAGCAACGCCGGCGTCGTCGAGTCCTGCTACTTCCTGATCACGCCGTGGCTGCAGGTGCTCGGGGTGCTGCTGTGGCCGGTGCTGCTCCTGCTGACCTTCGTGAAGGCACTGTCCTACGATGCCGGAGCGGGCACCTTCGTCAACCAGTTCTGGCCGATCGCCCTGCTGGCGTTGCTCTTCGGCGCGCTGCCGTTCGTGTTGTGGGGCCCCGTCTACCGTCGCATGGTCGAACCGCAGATGAGCCGCACCCGGTCGTGGCTGCTCGGCTTCGCCAATGCGGCCTACCTCATGTACACCTACGTCTCCACGTTGCGGGCGCTGGCGCGGTTCGCGACGGGGCGGCGCAACTGGGTGAAGACCCGCCGTAACGCCGAAGCGATCACCCGCGGTGCGGTGGCCAGCGATGTTTAGCCCGCAAGCTGTCGGGCATACCGATCCCGGCACCGCCACGCGGCCCCCGCCGCTGCCGTTCACCCTGCCCGCCTGGGACTCCACCAAGCCACTTCGGCCCCGGTCGCGCTCGCAACTGATCGCTGGCCTGCTGATGTTCGCCGCCGCCGGCTGGCTCGCCCTCGAAGACAAAGCGTTCCGCCACTTCGAGGCGCTGACGGCCACGCCGCTCACCGGGTTCATCACGGGTCGCCACGGGGCGGTGACGTCCAACGACTTAGTGTTTTTCGCCTTGGGGACGCGGCGCGCGTTCGGCCTGCAGATCACCAATGAGTGCACGTCCGCGCTCTTGTTGATCCCGCTGCTGGTCATGATGGGCTCGTTCACGGTGTTCAGTCGGGTGCCGTTGCGCCGTGAACTTCTGGCCCTCACCGTGGGCGCAGGGCTCATGTTCGTCGTGAACATCCTTCGGGTGGCCGGCATCTCCTGGTCCACCTGGAAGTGGGGAATGGACCCCGGCTACAAGTACAGCCACGTGTTCGTGGGTTCGGCGTTCTCGCTCATCGGCTTCGTCGGCGCGATGCTCCTCGCCCTGTGGGTGCTGGTCCGCACCGAGCGGATGAAGCAGGCCGCCGTCCAGCTTCGGCGGGCGTTCTGGGTCGCCACCGCGCCCGCGTCGCACCGGGCCCGGACGGACGCGCGCGGCCGTCTCGCCGGTCGGGCGCCGGCCGCGCACCGCTACCACCGCCACCGCTGAACCCGCGCCGACGAGCGCAGCGGTGACCGCTCCCGCGCGGCTCGGTCATAGGCCCGCCGCCGCCGTCTACCGTCTAGCTGTAGCCATGTCACCGTCGAGAGGTCTGAGCATGCCTGCACCCCGTCCTGCCTGGAGCGACGACGACATCGAAGCATTCCGCGAGCTCGCCCGCACCTTCTTCGAGAAGGAGTGCGCACCCCATGAAGAGCGCTGGTGCGAGCAGCAGCACGTCGACCGTGAGGTGTGGCGCAAGGCCGGCGATCTCGGCCTACTCTGCCCGTCGATCCCGACCGAGTACGGCGGCGGCGGCGGCACGTTCGCGCACGAGGCAGTGCTCGCCGAGGAGCAGGTGCGCGCTGCCGCGCCCAGCCTCGGCACCACGGTGCACAGCACGATCGTGGCCCACTACATCCACGCCTACGGCACCGAGGAGCAGAAGCAGCGTTGGCTGCCGAGGCTCGCCAGCGGTGAGCTCGTCGGCGCGATCGCGATGACCGAACCGGGCACCGGCTCGGACCTGCAGAGCATCACGGCCAAGGCGATCAAGGACGGCGACGAGTACGTCATCGACGGGTCGAAGACGTTCATCTCCAACGGCCTGCTCGCCGAACTCGTCATCGTCGTGGCCAAGACCGACCCGGAGAACGCCGCCGCCGGCATCTCGCTCGTCGTCGTCGAGACCGAGGGCGCCGACGGTTTCGCGCGCGGGCGGGTGCTGAAGAAGATCGGCCAGCACGGCCAGGACACCGCCGAGCTGTTCTTCTCGGGCGTGCGCGTGCCGACGGCCAACCTGATCGGAGGGGCCGAAGGCCAGGGCTTCATCCAGCTCATGCAGCAACTGCCACAGGAACGCCTCGTCCTTGCGGTGGGGGCTGTGGCGGCGATCGAGGCCGCGGTGACCGCGACGGTGAAGTACACCAAGGAGCGCCACGCGTTCGGGCGTCCCGTCTTCAACTTCCAGAACACCAAGTTCAAGCTGGCCGAGGCCGCGACGACTGCCAAGATCGGCCGGGTCTTCATCGACGACTGCATCGTCAAACACATCAACGGCGAGCTCGACATCCCGACCGCGTCCATGGCCAAGTGGTGGATGTCCGAGCAACAGTGCCAGATCGCCGACGAGTGTCTGCAGCTGTTCGGCGGCTACGGCTACATGGCCGAGTACCCGATCTCGCGGATGTTCACCGACTCGCGGATCCAGAAGATCTACGGAGGGACGAACGAGATCATGAAAGAGATAATCTCGCGGTTCCTCTGATCAACAGCCCTACGGCATGGCTACCGGGATGCGGATTGCGTGTTGATCACGCAAAGGGCAGTGGGTTCACGGAAGGGCGGAACTGATGGCAAGGCAACCACGGGCGCTCGCAGGTAAGGTCGTCGTCATCACCGGCGGCGCGCGGGGGATCGGGGCGGCCACCGCGACCGCGCTGGTCGCGAAGGGCGCGCGCGTCGCGATCGGTGACCTGGACGAGGAGCTGACCAAGCGCGCTGCCAAGGAGTTGGGCGGCGACACCCTCGGGCTGCGCCTCGACGTCACCGACCACCCCGGCTACACCGCGTTCCTCGACCAGGTCGAGCGTGAGCTCGGACCCATCGACGTGCTGGTCAACAATGCCGGCATCATGCCGCTGGCGCTGCTGGACGAGGAGTCCGACCAGACGACCTCACGCCAGATCGCGATCAACCTGACGGCCGTCATCCACGGCACCCGCGAAGGCCTGGTGCGGATGAAACCACGCCGCAGCGGGCACATCGTCAACATCGCCTCGGTCGCCGGCAAGATCGGTGCCGCCGGGGGAGCCACCTACTGCGCCACCAAGCACGCCGTCGTCGGCCTGTGCGAGGCGGTGTACTACGAGCTGCGGGGCACCGGCGTCGACATCAGCTGCGTCATGCCGACGATCGTGAGCACCGAACTCGCGGCGGGGCTGAAGCAGACCCGGCTGAGCTCGCAGGTGGCGCCCGAGGACGTGGCCGCGGCGATCGTCGACGTACTGCAGTTCCCGCGGCTGGAGGTCTTCGTGCCCAAGTACCTGGGCGGGGTGAACCGGGTGACCCGGGCGCTGCCGCGGCGCGTGGGCGAGTGGTTGCTGGCGCGCAGCGGTTCCGACGCGCTGCTGTCGTCGGCGGCGCACTCGAGCGCACGGTCCGAGTACGAGAAGCGCGCCGCCGAGAGCGCCCCCGGGGCCGTCGGGCCGCCATGAGCGCGGCCGGCATCCCCTCCCGCGGGCGTTTTGGCCGGTCCTGCGGCGTCCGGTAGAGTCTGACGACGGCCCGCCCGCTCAAGCCGAACGGGCCTTCCCCTTGGGGTATGGGGTAATTGGCAGCCCAACTGATTCTGGTTCAGTTAGTCTAGGTTCGAGTCCTGGTACCCCAGCGCATGACAGAAGATTCTGGGGCCCCATCGTCTAGTGGCCCAGGACGCCGCCCTCTCAAGGCGGTAGCACGGGTTCGAATCCCGTTGGGGCTACACACTCAAACCCGCGGTTTCCCGGGGGTCTGATGCTTGCGTGACCCGACGTCGACCTCGACTCGGTCGCGGTCGTGCTGGACACCGTCTCGCTGATCGACCTGACCCGCGGCGACCTGCTCACCGCCGGAACGCTGCCCGGGCAGCTTCGCTCCAACGACGCCATCCATCTGGTCGTCGCGCTGCGGATCGGCGCCGACGAGATGCTCACCTACGACGCTGAGCTGGCGCATGCTGCTGCAGTAGCTGGCCTGCCGGTCGCGCAGCCGGGTTGATCACCGGGAACGTCACGCCGTGCGTGGCCCGCACCGGCGACGGCCCCTCGCCTCCGCCCGGCTGAACGAGCGGCTCGAACACTATCGAATTCGTACCTTCCAACGGTACAATTTCGATACTGTTAAGCGTTGGATAGGTGATGATGACCGAACCGAACCGACACGGCCATGTACGGCGCCAGGTGGGCGTCCCCACGCAACTCGCCGCGATGGACCTGCGGACCTTCCGCGCCCAGGACGCAAACGTCGTTTACGCCCATCCCCGCCCTCAGCTCGCACGTCTGGAACACCTGGGCGCCCTGCACCGACTGGCCTATGGCTACTACGTGGTCGTCCCTCAGGAACACGTCGGCTCCGGGTGGATGCCGACTCTCGAAGCTGCGACTGCAGGTATCGCCGCCGCGATCTTCGGTGCGCGCAACGCGCCCCTGATGAGCGTGTCCGCAGCGCGCGTGCACGGTGCGATACCGCGCGCGCTCAGCACCGGGATCGTCGCCGCCCCTGCACAGCACGACCCGATCACGCTGGTGGACCGGCCTGCCGCGATCAGATTCGTCAAGCGCGACACCACCCGCCTCGACGTCGAGCCGACCACGACTGAACTCGGCCGCGCGCTCATCACAACAGTCGAGCAGACCGTTCTCGACCTGGCTCGCAAGCCTTCCTTGCATGTGGCCGACGACCAGATCCCCGAGGCGCTGCGTGCCCTGCTGCCACGCTGCGAAACGGACGTGCTCGAGGATCTCGCCCGCCGCCAACGCTTGCACGCGGCGCTTGCACGCGCTCACGAGTGGGCGCAATGATGTCTGTTTCCGGACTCGACGACCACGAGGCAGCCGACGTCGCTGCCGAGTTCGGCGTCGCACTCGAGCAAGTTCGCCGCGACCACCTCATCTCGGTGATCCTGTCGGCGCTGAGCGCGCACGCCGAGGAGTTGGTCTTCTTCGGCGGCACGGCGCTGGCCCGCAGCTATCTGCCGCACGGCAGGCTCAGCGAGGACATCGACCTGATCGCGATGGGCGACCGCCCTGACATCGCTGTCCGGCTCGTCCGCACGATCGGCCGGGTGCTGCGCCGCACGCACGGCAAGGTCACATGGAGCGCTCCACTGGCCGACGTTCGTGACACCGCGCCGGTCATTCTCTCGACCGACGACGCCATCAACGTTCGGGTGCAATTGCTGAATGCGCAGGGCTACCCGCCGTGGCCGACTGCCCTAACCGATCTCCATCAGCGATACAGCGACGCTCCATCGGCTCGCTTGCGGGTTCCGACCCGTGATTCGTTCGCTGCGTGGAAGACCGTCGCCTGGACCGACCGCGGCGCGCCCCGCGACCTCTACGACATGTGGGCGTTGGCGAACATCCGTGCGCTTACCGCGTCCGCTGCGGAGCTGTTCGCCCAGCTTGGCCCCACCCTGGCGCCGCCGAAACAGTGGATGTTCAGCACCGCGCCCGGCGAGACCGAATGGCGCGACCAGCTCGCCGGCCAGACACGCCTGACCGTAGGGTCGGGGGAGGCCCTCGACGTCGTCCGCGCGGCTTGGTCCGACGCCGTCGGAGCGCGCTTCTGAACGCGTGGGTCTCTCGGGGCTGGCGGCGTGAGCCCCGGCGAGGTGCGATTAGTTGGTTCGCGAAAGCAAGATCATGCACCTTTGGGTATTGGCCGGCGCGTCATCTCCGTGACGTCTATGGACGCAACTCGAATCTCGGAGTCAGGACACTAGGACCCGTTGCCGCTCACTGGGTGTGGTGCACCAAGAGGGACAGCCACTCGACCCGGG
>DAITQD010000063.1:4047-15122 GCA_036833255.1 Jatrophihabitantaceae bacterium | reverse complement strand
TCGGCGAGCGCGCCCGGCCCGTCGGCAGGCCGGAAGCCGGGCAGCCAACGGCGCGGACTGGTGTAGGTGACATTGGGGCCGCGATTGGGTCCGAAGCACACCGCGCCGCGATGCGCCGCGGTCGACAGCCCCTGCCGCCACCGCGGCCACATCTCCTGAAACGCCGGCGTGACCAGGTCACCGGCCCATCCGCCGGTATCAGCGACGACGGCGTCGCCTAGCTCGTCGATCGTCAGCTCCGCGTCGTGCAGGGCGGCCGCGATGGAAGCGACGACCGCGTCGATCTGCTCCGGGGTGAGCCGGACGTCCTTCGCCAAGCCGTTGGCGGCGGGCGACAGCGCCGACAACGCGCCGGTCCACATGGGCAGCTCCGCCGCCGGCAGCAGGTGCACGGTGCCGCGGGGCCCGAACGTCTTGACCAGACTTCGCTCGCCCCACAGGGCGTTACGCACGTCGGCCCGGGTGCCTGCCGCGAGCCGCACCCCAATCGATAGCTCAGCGGCAGACAGGATCTGCGCGTGCGCGCCGCACATCATCGCGACGACGTCGGCGGGCGAGGCGCCGGCCAGCGGAGCCGCGAGTCCGTGCCGCTGCAGCCGTCGCGCGCAGACCGCCGCCCACGACACCTCGGTCACGCCGTCAGACACGAGAACGGATCTCCCACAGGTCCGGGAACGCCGGGCGGAACAGCGTCGACCGCAGGTACTGCGCTCCCGCCGAGCCGCCGGTGCCGACCTTCGCGCCGATAATGCGCTCGACCATCTTTACGTGCCGGTAGCGCCACTCCTGGATGCCCTCGTCGATGTCGACAAGTGCCTCGCACACCTCAGCCGGCGGCGCGCTGTCGTCCTGGTAGACGTCGACGAGCAACGCCTGGATCGTCGAATCGCCCGGCCACGCAGCGCCGGGATCGCGGTCCAGCGATTCGGCGGGAACCTCGTAGCCGGCCGTCACCAGATAGCGCAGCAGCGAGTCGAACACCGAGCGGCGGCACAGCGCCGCTGCGAGCTGCGCGTCGCCGTGCGGGTCACCGAAGTCGCGACGGCCGAGGACGGCCTCGAGCACCCGGAACTGGTTGGACTGGAAGCCGCTGGCCGAACCGAGTTCCGGACGGAACGACGTGAACTGCTTCGGAGTCATGGTCTCGAGCACGTCGAGTTGGCCGACGATCGTCTTGAGAATCTTGGCGATGCGTCGCGCAGTGTGCAATGCGCCGGCGCTGTTGCCGTCCTCGAGACGAGCCTGCAGTAGGGCGGCCTCGTGCAGGATCTGCTTGAACCAGAGCTCGTAGACCTGGTGGATGATCACGAACAAAAGCTCGTCGTGCTGGTCGGTCGCGGGCGCTTGGCAGGAGAGCAGATCGTCGAGGCGAAGGTAGCCACCGTAGGTGACGGGCACAGGGCGGACGGGCTCAGACGGCGTTGTCATGCGGGGTCCCCGCGAAAGTGCGGAGCGCCAGCGGAGCAGTTTTGTGGGGTGCTCATGCCACCATCATCGGTGATGAGTGACTTAGACGGCAGGCCCCGGGTGCGCATGACCGGGCGCGAGCGGCGCGAGCAACTACTCGCCGTCGGACGGGCCCTGTTCGCTGAGAAGGGCTTCGAGGCAACGTCGATCGAGGAAATCGCGGCACGCGCCGGTGTCAGCAAGCCCGTCGTCTACGAGCACTTCGGTGGCAAGGAAGGGCTCTACGCCGTTGTCGTCGATCGTGAGATGAGCGACCTGCTCGACCGGCTCACGTCCGCGCTCTCGGCGGGCAACCCGCGCAAGCTGGTCGAGCAGGCCGCGTTGGCGCTGCTGACCTACATCGAGGAGGAGACCGACGGGTTCCGGATCCTGTCGCGGGACTCCCCGGTCGCGGGGTCGAGGGGGACGTTCTCGTCGCTGCTCAACGACATCGCCAGTCAGGTCGAGCACATCATGAGCCGCGAGTTCGCCGCGCGGGGCATCTCGACAAAGCTGGCGCCGATGTATGCGCGGATGCTCGTGGGCATGGTGGCGCTGACCGGCCAGTGGTGGCTGGAGGAGCGCAAGCCCAAGCGGGAGGACGTCGCCGCGCACCTGGTGAACCTCGGCTGGAACGGCTTGGCCCACCTGGAGCACAAACCGAAGCTGATCATGAACAGCGACGAAGACCGGCTTTGACCCCGCCAGCGTCGCTGTGAGGCGATCCCAGCGACGCTGGCGGGGTCAAAGCGGTGAACCCGCAGGGGGTCAGTCGTCGGTGAGTTCGAGCCAGGAGTGCTCGGTGGCCTCGCGTTCGGTAACGATGGCGCGCAGTTCGGCGTTCAGCTCGGAGGCGTGGGCGAAGTCCGTGGCATGGGTTGCCAGCTGGCCGTGCAGCGTCGCCTCGCGTTTCGTCAGGTGCGCAAGCTGCCGCTCGAGGCGGATCAGCTCCTTGCGCGCGGCGCGCGAATCACCTTTGCGCTCGCGGCGGTCCGTCGATGCGGCAGTGCCGGCTGCCGCCCGTCGGGTGAGGTACTCCTCGACGCCGCCGGGCAACGCGGCCAGCGATCCGTCGCCGAGCAGCGCCACCGTCGAATCGCAGATCCTCTCGATCAGGTAGCGGTCGTGACTGACGACGATCAGCGTCCCGGGCCACGAGTCGAGCAGGTCCTCGAGCGCTGCGAGGGTGTCGGTGTCCAGGTCGTTGGTCGGCTCGTCCAGCAGCAGCACGTTGGGCGCAATGAGCAGTAGTCGCAGCAGCTGCAGGCGCCGCCGCTCGCCGCCGGAGAGGTCTGCCACCGGCGTCCACTGCCGGTCGTTGGCGAAGCCGAACCGCTCGGCCAGCTGTGTCGCCGACAGCTCGGTGCCGTCGAGCGTCGCAGTCATACGCACCTCCTGCACGGCCTCGAGCACGCGCAGTTCGCCGGGCAGCTCGGTGACCTCCTGCGAGAGGTGGCCCGCGTGAACCGTCTGCCCGATCTTCACCGTGCCGCTCGTCGGCGCCAGCTCACCGGCGAGCAGCCGCAGCAGGTGCGTCTTGCCCGAGCCGTTCACCCCGATGACGCCGATGCGGTCGCCCGGCCCGACGTGCCAGGTGATGTGGTCGAGCAGCGTCCGGTCGCCGAGCTTCATCGTGACGTCCTCGACGTCGTAGACGCTGCGGCCCAGGCGCCGCTGGGCGAGCGATCGCAGCTCGACCGACGACCGTGCTTCGGGGACGTCGGCGATCAACGCCTCCGCGGCGTCGATGCGGAACTTCGGCTTGGAGGTGCGCGCCGGTGGACCACGGCGCAGCCAGGCCAGTTCTTTGCGCAGCAGGTTCTGCCGCCGCGCCTCGGCCGTGTCGGACTGCTTGGTCCGCTCGGCGCGGGCAAGCACGTAGGCGGCGTATCCGCCCTCGTATTGCAGCACGGTCGCTCCGGTCACCTCCCAGGTGCGCAAACAGACCGCGTCGAGGAACCAGCGGTCGTGGGTCACGACGAGCAATGCCCCGCGCCGGGCCACGAGGTAGGTCGCGAGCCAGGTGATGCCTTCGACGTCGAGATGGTTCGTCGGCTCGTCGAGAACCAGTAGCTGTGCTTGCTGCACAAGGGCTCTCGCGAGCGCAACGCGCCGCCGCTCGCCGCCCGAGAGCCGTGCCACGTCGGCGTCCAGACCTACCGCGGCCAGCCCGAGACCGCTCAGCACCTCGCGCACGGCGGCGTCGCCGGCCCATTCATACTCAGCGCCGTCGCCCACGACGACGGAGCGGACGCTCGACCCGGCCGGCAGGTGGCCGCGCTGTTCGACCGTCGCCACTCGCACCCCGCCGGTGCGCGTGACGCGCCCGCTGTCGGGTGGTTCCGCGCCCGTGATCATGTGCAGCAGCGTCGACTTGCCGTCGCCGTTGCGGCCGACCACACCGATTCGCTCGCCGTCGGTGATCCCGAGGGAGACGCCGTCGAGCACCGTTGTCGTTCCGTAGGCCTTGCTGATGTTCTCGAGGTTGACGAGGTTGGCCATCAGGACACCACGCGCGCGCCGGGCACCGGACCGCTCGCCACGCGGGTCGTCCGGCAGACGCCGTCGGCAGCGAGCGCCGCCGCCAGGCGGGTGGCTGCATGTGCGTCGGAGCACAGGAACGCGCACGTCGGGCCCGAACCGCAGACGATGCCCGCGATCGCGCCCAGTTCGGTGCCTGCGGCGAGCGTGCGGCGAAGCGACGGCGCCAGCACCAGGGCGGCCGGCTGCAAGTCGTTGGTCAATGCGGCGCCCACCCGCTGCGGGTCGCCCGCTCGCAGCGCATCGAGCAACACCTCCGGTCCACCAACGGGGTGGGGTGCGTCGCCCGCCGCGCGCTGCCGGTCAAGCTCGCGGTAGGCGTCGGCCGCCGAGATCCCGAACGCCGCCAGCGCCAGCACCCAATGAAACTGGCCGGTAGTCAGCGCGGGCGCGAGCACCTCACCGCGCCCGGTGCCGAGAGCCGTCCCGCCCAGCAGCGGGAACGCGACGTCGCTGCCCAGGCGCGCCGCCAGTCCCAGCAGGTCGGCCCTCGATGAGCCAGTGCGCCACAGGGTCGCGCACGCGAGCAGCGTCGCGGCCGCGTCGGCGGAGCCGCCGGCCATGCCGCCCGCGACCGGGATCGCCTTGGTGATCTCGAGCAGGACGTCGGGGGGGACCTGGGCGTGCTCGGCCAACCGCGATGCGGCGCGCCACGCGATGTTCTGTGGACCGCACGGCAGGTCGGCTGCACCCTCGCCGGACATGCGCACCGCGAGGCCGAGCGCGGGCCGGGCCGTCACCTCGTCGGCGAGATCGACCGCCTGGAACACCGTGACCAGCTCGTGGAAACCGTCGTCGCGCAGTTTCCCGACACCGAGATGCAGGTTGACCTTCGCCGGCACGCGCACCCGAACAGCAGGCGCGGATTCGACGGATGGCACTCGTCCAATGCTAGTGGCCGAGGCATTTCGCACTCACCGAGTCCGGGCCTGCGCTCCTCGCCGCTGCCATACCTCGATGTCGGAGACGCACCCTAGGTTGGTGGGCGTTGCCGACGCGGCACCGAACACCCGGAGGTAGGCATGGCGGACGTGATCCGGGCGACCGGGCTCGTCAAGACGTACGGCAAGATTCGGGCACTGGACGGGCTGGACCTGGCGGTGCCCGAGGGCACCGTGCTGGGTCTGCTCGGTCCGAACGGCGCCGGCAAGACGACCGCGGTCCGAATCCTGACCACCCTGCTCGAAGCCGACGGCGGCTCGGCCGAAGTGGCCGGCTTCGACGTGGCTCGCCAGCCCGGCAAGGTACGCGAACAGATCGGCCTATCCGGCCAGTACGCCGCCGTCGATGAGTACCTGACCGGTTACGAGAACCTCGACATGGTCGGGCGGCTGTACGGCCTGGGTGCCCGCAGGTCGCGGGAGCGGGCCCGCGAACTGCTCGAACGCTTCAATCTCGCCGAGTCCGCTGACCGCACGGTGAAGACCTACTCCGGCGGCATGCGCCGGCGCCTGGATCTCGCCGGCGCGCTGGTGGCCCAGCCCCCCGTGCTGTTCCTCGACGAGCCGACGACCGGCCTCGACCCGCGCAGCCGTACCGATATGTGGGAGGTCCTCGTCGAACTGGTCAAGGGCGGCACGACGCTGCTGCTGACCACCCAATACCTGGAGGAGGCCGACCGGCTCGCCGACGACATCGTCGTCATCGACCACGGCCGGGCCATTGCCCACGGCACGGCCGACGAGCTGAAGGCGCAGGTCGGCGGTGAGCGCGTCGAGATCGTCGTCGGCACGTCGGCTGACCTCGACGGTGCGTGGACGGTGCTCGCCGCCCTAGCCGACGGTCCGATCGTCGTCGAGGAACACACCCGGCGCGTCACGGCGCCTGTCCAGGGCGGTGCCGGGGTGCTCGTGGAGGCACTGCGCCGCCTCGACGCCGACGGCATCGCGGTGCTCGACGTCGCGCTGCGCCGCCCGACGCTCGACGACGTCTTCCTGACCCTCACCGGGCACGCGGCCGAGGTCGAGGCCAAAGCCAAGGCCAAGGGCGCGGGCAAGAAATCGGCGGCCGCGCCGCTCGACGAGGCAGTGAAGTGAGCGCCGTCAAGGCATTGGGCGACGGCGCGATCGTTGCCAAGCGCAACCTGATCAAGATCAAGCGGGTTCCGGACCTGCTCGTGTTCTCGACGATGTCGCCGATCATGTTCATCCTGCTGTTCGCCTACGTGTTCGGCAGCGCGATCCACGTTCCCGGCCTCAGCTACCGCGAGTTCCTGATCCCGGGCATCTTCGCCCAGACGGTGATCTTCGGCGCCACCATCACCGGGGCCGGGCTTGCAGACGACATCCAGAAGGGCATCATCGACCGCTTCCGGTCGCTGCCGATGGCTCGTTCGGCGGTGCTCGTCGGGCGCACGACCAGCGACGTGCTCAACAACGTGCTGGTCATCGTGATCATGTCGCTGACCGGCCTGGCGGTGGGCTGGCGCATCCGTTCGTCGGTACTCGAGGCGGCCGGCGGATTCCTGCTGCTGCTCCTGTTCGCGTACGCGATCTCGTGGATCATGGCGTGGGTCGGGCTGATCGTCCCCAGCCCAGAGGTCGTCAACAACGCCTCCTTCATGATCATCTTTCCGTTGACCTTCATCGCCAACACGTTCGTTCCGACCAACGGCTTCCCAAGTGGGCTGCGGGCGATCGCCAACTGGAACCCGGTCTCGTCGGTGACCCAGGCCGCACGCGAGCTGTTCGGAAACACCAGCGACAAGTTCCCGCCGCCGAAGGACTGGTCGCTGCAGCATCCAGTTCTGTACACATTGGCTTGGGTGGTTCTGCTGCTCGCCGTGTTCATCCCGCTGTCGGTGCGCCAGTACAAGCGCGCCGCCAGCCGCTGAGCGCTCTCTGCCCCTAGTTACGAGGCGCACCGGTGAGCCGCTACTCTAGGGGTTGCCCCGGCGAGGGATTCGCTCGCAATTCGAGTGTCCGTCATCGACGCGGTGTCGCTCGTCGACGCGCGTCCCGCGTCCGAGGCACCGCGTTGCCCAGTCAGTGAAGCCAGAGGAGTAGTGCCGTGGCCGAGGTCCGTCTGTCCGCCGAGTTGCGCACCGAGTTCGGCAAGGGCGGCGCCCGCCGCACCCGCCGCGCCGGCAAGATCCCGGCCGTCATCTACGGCCACGGCGCCGACCCACGCCACGTGTCGCTGCCCGACCGCGAGTTCGCCAACGCAATCCGCCACGGTGGCTTCAACGTGCTGCTGACCCTTGACATCGAGGGCGACGAGCAGCTCGTCATCCCGAAAGCGATCCAGCGCCACGCGATCAAGGGCAGCTTCGAGCACGTCGACCTCGTCACCGTGCGCCGCGGCGAGAAGGTCACCATCGACGTGCCGCTCTCGGTCGTCGGCGAGGTCGTATCCGGCGGCTTGCTCGCACATGAGCGCAACTCGGTCAGCATCGAGGCCGAGGCCACCCACCTGCCGACCGAGATCGAGGTCAGCATCGAGGGTGTCGAGATCGGCACGCAGATCACCGCTGGCGACCTGAGGCTGCCCGCCGGCTCCATCCTCGCGGGCGACGCCGAGCAGGTGCTGCTCATTGTCCAGGAGGCGCCGACCGCCGAGCAGATCGAGGCCGAGACCGCAGAGGCGGCCGAGGAGCTGGGCATCGTCGAGGATCAGCCTGACGAGCCCCCGGACGCCGACGCCGAGATTTCCGAGTAATTCCGCTGCACTGCTGACGGCCCGGGGATCGCGGTGGGCGACGACAGGTACCTGATCGTCGGCCTGGGCAACCCCGGGCCGCGCTATGCCGGCACCCGGCACAACGTGGGCTTCGTCGTCGCCGATCTGCTCGCCGAACGTATCGGCGCCAGGTTCAAAGCGCACAAGGGGCGCTGCGACGTGGTCGAAGGGCGGCTGTCCGGAGCACCGGTCGTACTCGCCAAGCCGAAGTCCTACATGAACGTTTCGGGCGGACCCGTCGCGTCGATCGCCCGGTTCTACAAGGTGCCCCTCGCACGAATCGCGGTGGTGCACGACGAGCTGGACCTGCCCTTCGGGTCGCTCCGGCTCAAGCGCGGCGGCGGCGACGGCGGCCACAACGGGCTGCGTTCGACCACCTCCGCGCTCGGCAGCAACGACTACGCGCGGGTGCGCTTCGGCATCGGCCGCCCGCCGGGCCGGCAGGATCCGGCGGAATACGTGCTGCGCGAATTCGGGCCCGCCGAGCGCAAGGAACTGGCGTTCCTCGTCGACCGGGCGGCCGACGCCGTCGAGCTGTTCGTCACACAGGGCATGGAGGCCGCGCAGAACCAGTTCAACGACTGATCCGGTCCGCGGTCGGTCGACGCCGCTCCCAACCGCCGCCCGACGAGCACGAACCGGTGGGCACTCAACAGGCGAACAGACCGGTGTGGCCGGCCTCGAGCGCGAGCAGCCACCGCTTGGCGTCCAGGCCTCCGCCATAGCCGGTGAGGGCACCATTCGCCCCGATCACCCGATGGCACGGCACGATGATCGGGATGGGGTTCTGCCCGTTCGCCAACCCGACCGCACGCGATGCCGTCGGCGCGCCGATCGCTGCCGCGATCTTGCCGTAACTTGTGGTCTCGCCGTAGGGGATGTCGAGCAATGCGGTCCAGACCCGCTGCTGGAACGCCGTGCCGGACGCGTGCAGCGGCAGGTCGAACGTCCGCCGGTGCCCGGCGAAGTACTCCTCGAGCTGGGTGCGCACGTCGTCGAACGCGGCGTCGTCGCGGACCCACTCGGGCGCCACCGTCACCGGGTGCCGGCCCGACGGCAGGTACAGGCCGCTCAGGCCGCTCTCGTCGCGCACCACGAGCAGGGCGCCGAGTGGTGAGTCCAGGTAGGTGTATCGCATTAGATCTCCTTGTTCCACAGGCGTATCAGTGCAGCGCGGCCCAGAGATGATGGGTGGCGTAGGACCGCCACGGCGCCCAGTCGCCGCGGCCGTCGTCGAGCGCGACTCCCAGCGAGCATGCTGACTTGCAGACGCCGAGGTCGCCGCCGAGCAGGACGTCGGGGTCGGCGAGCGCGCGCATCTGCAGGTAGTCGGCCGTCCACGGCCCGACGCCGGGCAGCGCCAGGAGGGCGGCCCTTTCGCGCGCACGGTCGGCACCCGGATCGAGGGTCAGCGCACCGTCGGCGAGCTCGCGGGCAACGGCGTGCAGCGTCGCCGCCCGCGCCCGCGGCATCGGCAACCTAGCCGGGTCGGTAGCGGCGAACTCGTCGGCCGAGGGGAACAGTAGCCACGGCTCGCCGTCGAACGCGACCGAGCCGTGCGCCGTGACGATGCGGCCCAGCACCGTGCGGGCGCCTGCCACCGAGATCTGTTGCCCGACCACGGCGCGCATCGCCATCTCCAAGCCGTCGACCGCGCCCGGCGAGCGCAGCCCGGCCCGCTTGGCGACGAGCGGGGACAGCGCCGGGTCGCCGCCGAGCACGTCGTCGACGGCCGCCGGATCGGCATCCAGGTCGAGCAGGCGACGCACCCTGGCAACGACGGCAACCAAGTCACGCTGGTCGGTGAGTCGCACCCGGCAGGCAACCGCGCCGTCGCCCGCCGAGCACGACACCAGGGCAGGCCCGCCGGGCGCGCGCACAGTCCTCGTGTACACGCCGGCGGCATACGCCTCAATGCCCGTGATCGCCCGCGTGCCGAGGAAGCCGAGCGTCGCGCCCAGGTCCATCGGCGCGCGGTAGGCCAGTCGCAGCGCGATCGTCCCCGGCTCGACGCCGGCGATCCGCCCGCGCTTCACGCGCAGGCCGGTGGGCGTCGTGGCGAACACGGCCTGCACCGTTTCGTTGAACTGCCGCACGCTGGCGAACCCGGCTGCGAAGGCCACGTCGGTGCTCGCCAGATCGGTGGTCTCGAGCAGCACCCGGGCTGTCTGCGCGCGCTGGGCCCGGGCCAGCGCGATCGGACCGGCGCCGACCTCGGCCAGCAGCGTGCGGTTGACCTGCCGCTCGGAGTAGCCGAGCCGACGAGCCAGTCCCGGCACGCCGTCGCGGTCGATGATGCCGTCACTGATCAGCCGCAGGGCACGACCGGCCAGGTCGCCGCGGATGTTCCACTCCGGCGAGCCGGGCGAGGCATCGGGGCGGCAGCGCTTGCAGGCGCGGAATCCGGCACGCTGCGCCGCGGCCGCGCTCGGGTGGAACTCGACGTTGCGGCGCAGCGGGGTGATTGCGGGACAGGACGGCCGGCAGTAGATGCCCGTGGTCCGGACAGCGATGAAGAACCACCCGTCGAAGCGAGGATCGCGGGCCTGCACAGCGCGGTAGCAGGTGTCGGGGTCGGGCAGGATCACCTACTCAGTCTGCCCGCGTCTCCCGACAACGGCTCGCGGTTTTCGGACAGCATCGTCTCGGTGATCAACAGCGCCGGTTGGCTACCAGGGCGACCATCGAGCGCTGTTGATCACCGGGAGGCAGCGCTCAGGTGAAGACGACTGAATCGATCAGGCTCTGGCAGCCTGCCGCCACCACATCCACGTGCGTATCGACCTGGCAGCTGATCTGGACCAGGTGCGCTCCGCCGAAGACAAACCAGGCCCCGTAGCGGTATCCGCCCGGTTGCACCACGCTCTCGTCGAAGGCCGGCAACCCGCCGACCGTGGTGTCCGCCAACTTGCGTTTGATGGTGACGCTGCGCTTGCGGTTGTAGGCGCGGATGCGGGCGACCTGCCGCGCGCGGGTGTCGACCAGGTGCGGTGCGGGCAGGCGGTAGAGCACCACCGAGATGACGTCGAGGCCCGGGGTAACGCCGCTGGGGATCAAGTACTTGGCCTGGAAGCTGGTCTCGAGCGGGATCACCTCGTGGTAGTCGGCATTGCGTACGAAACCGTTGGGCACCGTGTACTTGACGTCGGTGATGTCAGGCGCGACGGACTGCGTTGGCGACGGCGTGAGAATCGGAGTCGTGCTCGGCTCGGGTGTGGGCGTCGTGGTGGCGCTCGACGGAAAGTCGACGGACGGAGTGGCGGAACTGGTTGGCACCCCCTGTCCGGAGCCGTCCACCGTCGTCGCACAGCCGGACAGCACCAGCGTGGCCAGCGCCGCCACACCGACACTTCGGCGTGCGGACCGACTCGGAATCGATCGCACAGCAGGCTCCTCGTCGCAGAACGGCA
>DAITQD010000063.1:0-3947 GCA_036833255.1 Jatrophihabitantaceae bacterium | reverse complement strand
CGTGCGGACCGACTCGGAATCGATCGCACAGCAGGCTCCTCGTCGCAGAACGGCAGGGACGATCATCGTGCGGCCTGGAGCAGGCGCCGTCAAGCGACGCGGCGCGTTGGCCTACCCGGTGTTGCGCAGGCCGGCGGCGACGCCGTTGATGCTCAGCAGCAGCGCCCGGCGCAGCTCCATCGGCACTGCGGATTCCTCGTCGCGCACCCGGCGCAGCAGGTCGACCTGCAGGTAGGAGATCGGATCGAGGTAGGCATCCCGCACGCTGAACGTGCGCTGCAGCAGCGGCGAGTTGTCCAGCAACTCCGCTTCGCCGGTGATGCGCAGGACCTCGGCCAGGGTCCGCTCGTGCTCGGCCCGCACGACATCGAACAGGCGGTGAAGTGGTGCCGGCACGAGCGTCGACACGTAGTGCGCCGCGATCTCGAGATCGGTCTTCGCGAGCGTCATCTCGACGTTGGAGACGAACGTGCCGAAGAAGTGCCACTGGGCGTGCATCTCGGCCAGCGTGTCGCCCAGGCCAGTGGCACGGGCAGCCGCGAGACCCGAGCCGACGCCGAACCAGCCCGGCACGATCTGGCGCGACTGCGTCCACCCGAACACCCACGGGATCGCCCGCAGCCCCTCGATCCCGCCGGAGGACGGCCGGCGCGACGGTCGCGAGCCGATGTTGAGCGAGCCGAGTTGCTCGACCGGCGTGGACGCGAGGAAGTAGTCGGCAAGCTCTGGGTCGTCAATCAGCTCGCGGTAGGCGGCGAAGGCGGCCTCGCTGACCTGGTTCATGCACGAATCCCAGCGCTCGAGCTGGACGCCTGACTGCCTCGGCGCGCGGTGCAGTGTCGAGGCGCGCAGCACGGCGGCGACGGTGAGCTCGAGGTTCTCCCGAGCCAACTCGGGCAGGGCGTACTTGTCGCTGATCACCTCGCCCTGCTCAGTGAACTTGATCTCTCCGTCGAGGACGCCCCACGGCTGGGCGAGGATCGAGTCGTAGGTCGGGCCCCCGCCGCGGCCGACCGTGCCGCCTCTGCCGTGGAACAGCCGTAAGCGCACCCCGTGCCGCGCGGCGACGTCACGTAGCGTGCGCTGGGACTTGTGTATCTCCCACTGCGACGTCGTGATTCCGGCCTGCTTGTTGGAGTCGGAGTAGCCGAGCATCACCTCCTGCACGTCGCCGCGCAGCGCGACGATCCGCCGGTAGGTCGGGTCGCAGAGCAGGTCGTCGACCACCTCGCCGCTGCGGCGTAGCTCGTCGACGGTCTCGAGAAGCGGCACGAACCCGATGCGGGCGAACGGCTCGCGTAACCCACCAGCGCCGGCGCCGTGCACGTCGACCAGTCCCGCCTCGCGGGCCAGCACGACCGCGGCGAGCACATCGTCGGCACCGCGGGTCATCGAGACGATGTAGCTCTCGATGACCTCGGGCCCATAGGTGTCCAGCGCCTCGCGGATCGCGGTGAACACGGCGAACGTCTTGGCCGCGGCCTCGTCCAGCGGCGGCGGTGACGACGCTAGGGGGCGCCGCGACGTCAGCTCCCGCGAGAGCATCTGCAGGCGGTACTCGCGCGGCACGTCGTCGTAGAGCCAGGTCTCCTCGACGAGGCGGTCGACTAGCTGGGCCATGACGTGGTGGTGGGCGTCGGCGTGCTCGCGGATGTCCATCGTCGCCAGGTGCAGGCCGAAGACGGCGACCGTGCGCTGGACTTTCGCCAGTAGCCCTTCGGCGATGAGTCGCCCTGCGTTGCTACCTAATGAGTCGCCGATCAGGGCCAGCTCGGCGAGCAGCTCCGCCTTGCCGAGGTAGTCGCGCCCCGGCACGTGGGCCAAGCCTTCATCGACCCGGCGACGGGTGTTCGCGATCTTGACGTTGAGGCAGGTCAGCTTCAGGCGGTACGGCTCGGTGGCGTTGACCGTGATCACCCGCGGTTCGATGTCGAGCACAGCGAGGTCTGCGTCGATGGACGCGGCCAGTTCAGCCGAGGCCGCGACCACGGTCGTCGACGACGACAGCTCGGCGATGAGCGCGTCGATGGCACGAGTGATCGCCCGGGCGGCGACGTGGTGCTGCATGCGCAGCACGTCGCGGGTCACCTCGGCCGTGACGTGCGGGTTGCCGTCGCGGTCGCCGCCGATCCACGTGCCGAACGTCAGTGGCGCCGCGTCGCGGGCCAGTGTGGCGCCGTGCCGCTCAAGTTCGGCGGCCAGATCGCTCGACAGCTCCGGAATCGTCTCGTCGGCGAGGTCCTGCAGGTAGTAGACGACGTTGCGGGCCTCGTCGAGCGGCGTGGGGCGCTGCTGGCGCAGCTCGTCGGTCTGCCAGATCAGGTCGACGATCTCGGCCAGATCACGGTCCTGGCGGGCCCGGGCGACGGTGTCCGGAGCACTCGGTACGGCGAGGATGTCGGCGATGCGCCGCAGCTTGGTGAGGATCGAGCGACGGCTCGCCTCGGTGGGGTGGGCGGTGAACACCGGCCGGACGGCGAGGGTGAGCAGTGCGTCGGTGAGGCCGTCAGAGCCGCCGGCGCCGCCGTGGTCGCCGCCGTCCGCGGCCACGGCGGCGACGGTCTGGGCGAGCCACCCGTCGTCGGGGTCGCGGTCGCGCATGCTGCGGACACGGTGCACCTGCTCGGCGACGTTGGCCAGATGGAAGTAGTCGGCGAACGCGCGCACGAGCACCGACGCGGTATCGATGGGCAGCTCGGCCAGCAAGGCGCGGACCTCATCGCGTGCCGCCTCGCCGTCGGCCTCCTTACTCCGCTTGGTGAGTGTCCGTACCCGCTCGACAAGGTCGAGTGCCTCCTGGCCCCGCTGCCGCACCAGCGACTCGCCGAGCAGGGCGGCGACGCGGCGCACGTCGGCGCGCAGCTCCAGATCGTCCGGGCGTTCTGCCACGCGGCCTAGTGTTTCGCATCAGGACAGTCCCTGTGTGGCAGGGTTGCCGTCCATGCGCGTACTGGTCAGCGGCGGAGCCGGCTACATCGGCAGCGTCGTGGCCGCGCAACTGCTCGCCAGTGGGCACGAGGTCGTGGTCGTCGATGACCTGTCCACCGGCCACGCCGATGCGGTGCCTGCCGGCGCCGAGTTTCACCGGGTAGGCATCGCCGAGATCGGCGACCTGCTCGGTGCCTGGCGGGTCGAGGCGGTGATCCACTTTGCGGCCAAGTCGCTGGTCGGCGAATCGGTCAGCGACCCGGCCCGGTACTGGCACAACAATGTTGGCGGCACGCTTGCCCTGCTCGACGCGATGCGCGCGAACGGCGTCGCTCGAATCGTCTTCTCCTCCTCGGCGGCCGTCTACGGCGAGGTGACCGAGAGCCCGATCCGGGAGTCCGCGCCAACCCGGCCCACCAGTTCCTACGGAGCCGGCAAGCTGGCGATCGACCTGGCCCTGGGCAACTACGCGCAGGCCTACGGGCTCGCCGCCGTGAGCCTGCGGTACTTCAACGTCGCCGGAGCCCTGCTCACGGCGGACGGGCGCGGGTACGGCGAGCGGCACGCCGTCGAGACCCATCTGGTCCCGCTGGCGTTGCGTGCCGCGGCCGATGGCACGCAGTCGCTGTCGCTCTACGGCAGCGACTACCCGACTCCGGACGGCACCTGCGTGCGTGACTACATCCACGTCGTCGACGTGGCCGACGCCCACCTGCGCGCGCTGGCCGTCGGCGCACCGGGTGAGCAGCACATCGTCAACCTGGGCAGTGGCACGGGCTATTCGGTGCGTGAGGTCATCGAGACGGTGCGCGAGGTGACCGGGCGCGACGTGCTCGTGCACGAGCAACCGCGCCGCGCGGGCGATCCCGCGACATTGGTGGCCGCGAACGACCTGGCCGGCAGGCTGCTCGGCTGGCGGCCCCAATACAGCCTGACTCGGATGGTCGCCGACGCGTGGCAGTTTCACACCCACACGACCTGGCCGGGGCAATGAAAACCCAGGCGGTCGATCGGGGGAA
>DAITQD010000062.1:0-15392 GCA_036833255.1 Jatrophihabitantaceae bacterium | reverse complement strand
ATCCGGTCCACCGAAGCCTGCTCACCACCGTTGCTCCGGCCAGTGCCCACACCGGTCCGGTCGTCGTCACGCACCCCAGCGACTGGTGGTGGTAGCAGTACCACACGCTTGTTACTGCCGTAGTCCTGGCGGCCGTAACACCTAGGACGTGTCTGTCAATCCCATGCTCTGCTGCGCGTCGCTCGGATCGGCGCCTGGCTGCGTTGTCGTCGTCGTCCATACAACAGCGGTATGGACTCCTCCTCCGCCTTGCCAGCCACCGCCCGAACGTCGCTCGCGACGAGCGGGGATTAACAGACACGCCCTAGGAAACCGATCCCGCCTCCCCCCGCCAGCGATCCGCAGCGTCCGTCGACGTAGCGAGGTCTGGGGAGGCGGGATTGGTTCGGGTGGCCGCGGCGCCGTTCTGCGAAGATGGCCTGCGTGAGCGAGCGTGCGCTGCCCGACGGCCTCACCCATCTGCACAGCGGCAAGGTCCGCGAGCTTTATCGCACCGCCGACGCTCGCCTACTCATAGTCGCCAGTGACCGCATCTCGGCCTTCGACCACATCCTGCGCCCGGCCATCCCCGACAAGGGCCGCATCCTGACCGCGATGACGGCGTGGTGGTTCGGGCAGCTCGACGGACTCGTCCGCGCTCACCTGCAAAGTGTCGACGACCCGGCGATCCCGCCGCAGTGGCGGGGTCGAGCGATGCTGTGCACACCGCTGGCCATGGTGCCGATCGAGGCGGTGGCCCGCGGTTACCTTGCCGGCTCGGGACTGCTCGACTACCGCGCGAGCGGGACGGTCTGCGGGGTCTCCCTGCCGCCTGGGCTCCGTCACGGTGACCGACTCCCCGAGCCGATCTTCACGCCGGCAACCAAGGCCGATCTCGGCGAGCACGACGAGAACGTCTCCTACGACGTGCTCGTCGCCACGGTCGGTGCCGACACCGCCAGGACGCTCAAGGCGCTGACGCTCGCGATCTATGAGCGGGCCGCGGCCATCGCCGCCGAGCGCGGCATCATCCTGGCCGACACCAAGTTCGAGTTCGGCCACGATCCTGAAACCGGCGAACTGGTCCTGGGCGACGAGGTACTGACACCGGACTCGTCGCGCTTCTGGCCGGTCGACCAGTGGCAGCCGGGGCGCGCGCAGCCCAGTTTCGACAAGCAGTACGTGCGCGACTGGCTGCTCTCGGCCGCCGCCGGATGGGACCGCGACGCCGATACCCCGCCGCCCGCGCTGCCCGACGACGTCGTGGCGGCGACCCGAGCGCGCTACGTAGAGGCCTACGAACGGCTCACCCGGCTGCACTTCGAGGATTGGCTTCAGCCCTGACAGCGACGCTACTAGGCTGAGCGTGTTGCCCCCGACCGATTTCAGGAGTTGCCGTGGCCCGCGTGCTCGTCGACGTCGTGCTCAAGCCCGAGATCCTGGACCCGCAGGGGCAGGCGATCGTCGGTGCGCTCGAGCGGCTCGGTGTCCACGGTGTCACCGACGTGCGGCAGGGCAAGCACTTCGAACTCGAGGTCGACGACAGCGTCGATGACGAGACGGTCACCAAGCTGGCCGACACGTTGCTCGCGAACCCGGTGATCGAGAACTTCACCATCAGGCGCTGAGGAACTGATTCACCGGCTCGGCGCGCGGACCGAACCGAACCGAACGGAACGGCTGCCCGCTACCCTTGCCCCGTGCCGGTTCGCGTTGGTGTGGTGAGCTTTCCGGGCAGCCTCGACGATCGCGACGCGGCGCGCGCCGTGCGGATCGCGGGCGCCGAGTCCGTGCCGCTCTGGCACGCCGACCCGTCCCTGCACGACGTCGACGCGGTGGTGCTGCCGGGTGGCTTCTCCTACGGCGACTACCTGCGCTGCGGCGCGATCGCCCGCTTCGCGCCGGTGATGGACTCCCTCGTCGCCGCCGCGAACGACGGACTGCCGGTGCTCGGCATCTGCAACGGCTTCCAGGTGCTGTGCGAATCGCATCTGCTGCCCGGCGCGCTGATCCGCAACGATCATCGCAAGTTCGTGTGCAAGGAGCAGTTGCTGCGTATCGACAACGCGAGCACGAGGTGGACGGCCGAGTACCGCGAGGGTCAGGAGATCGTGATCCCCCTCAAGAACGGGGAGGGCGGTTATGTCGCCGACGAGCGCACCCTGGACGAGCTCGAGGCCGACGGCCGGGTGGTCGTGCGCTACCTCGGCGGCAATCCCAACGGCAGCTACCGCGACATCGCCGGCATCTGCAATCAGGCAGGCAACGTCGTCGGGCTGATGCCGCATCCTGAGCACGCCGTCGAAGCCCTCACCGGTCCGGGAACCGACGGCCTCGGCTTCTTCCTCTCGCTGGCGGGGGCACCCGCGGCATGATCGACACCGTCCAGAACGCGACGAACACGCCGGAGCAGCCGCAGCCCTTCGCCGAGTTGGGAATGAAGGACGACGAGTACGGGCGGGTCCGCGAGATCCTCGGCCGTCGCCCGACCAGCGCCGAACTGGCCATCTACTCGGTCATGTGGAGCGAGCACTGCTCCTACAAGTCGTCCAAGGCGCACCTTCGCCAGTTCGGCGACAAAGCCCCGACCACGGACGTGCTGCTCGTCGGCATGGGCGAGAACGCCGGCGTGGTCGACGTGGGCGATGGCTGGGCGGTCACCTTCAAGATCGAGTCGCACAATCACCCGTCCTACGTCGAGCCGCACCAGGGCGCGGCGACCGGCGTCGGCGGCATCGTGCGCGACATCCTGACCATGGGCGCGCGCCCGGTCGCGATCATGGACTCACTGCGATTCGGGCGCATCGACGCGCCCGACACCGCTCGGGTGCTGCCCGGGGTCGTCGCCGGCATCGGCGGCTACGGCAACTGCCTCGGCCTGCCCAACGTCGGCGGCGAGGTCTACTTCGACGAGTCCTATGCCGGCAACCCGCTCGTCAACGCGCTGTGCGTCGGCGTCATGCGCACCGACGGCATCAAGCTCGCGAAGGCCGACGGGCCGGGCAACTTCGTCGTGCTGTTCGGTGCACGCACGGGCGGCGACGGCATCGGCGGGGCGTCGGTCCTGGCCAGCGCGACGTTCGAGACCGAGGGTGCGACCAAGCGCCCGAGCGTCCAGGTTGGCGACCCGTTCGCCGAGAAGGTGCTCATCGAGTGCTGCCTGGAGATCTTCGCCGCCGACCTCGTCGTCGGTATTCAGGACCTCGGCGCGGCCGGGCTGTCCTGCGCCACCACCGAACTCGCCGCCGCGGGCACCGGCGGCATGCACGTCGAGCTCGACCGGGCCCCGCTGCGCGACCCGACCCTCGCTCCCGAAGAGATCCTGATGAGCGAGTCGCAGGAACGCATGATGGCGGTGGTGACGCCCGAGCACCTCGGCGAGTTCTTCGCTGTCTGCACGAAATGGGACGTCACGGCCACCGTTATCGGCACCGTCACCGACACCGGGCGGCTGCGGATGCACTGGCACGGCGAGCAGATCGTCGACATCCCGCCCCGCACGGCCGCGCACGAAGGACCGGTGTACGAGCGCTCCATCGAGCGCCCGTACGACCAGGACGCGCTGAACGAGCACGACGGCCGCGCCCTGCCGCGCCCGCGCAACGGGTCAGGACTGCGCGCGACGCTGCTGCGCCTGGCCGCCGCGCCGAACCTCGCCGACAAGTCCTGGATCACCGACCAGTACGACCGTTTCGTCATGGGCAATACCGTGCTCGCCCAGCCGGAGGACGCCGGCATCGTCCGCTTGGACGAGTCGACGACGCGCGGTATCGCGCTGTCGACGGACGGCAACGGCCGCTACACCCGCCTGGACCCGTACGCCGGCGCGCAATTGGCGCTGGCCGAGGCTTACCGCAACGTGGCGACCACCGGCGCGCGCCCGCTCGCGGTCACGAACTGCCTGAACTTCGGCTCGCCCGAGGATCCGGCCGTCATGTGGCAGTTCACCGAGGCGGTGCGCGGGCTCGCTGACGGCTGCCTGACGCTCGGGGTGCCGGTCACCGGCGGAAACGTCAGCTTTTACAACCAAACGGGGTTCACGCCGATCCTGCCGACGCCAGTCATCGGGGTGCTCGGCGTGATCGACGACGTCGCCCGGCGCACCCCGCAGGCGTTCCGCACGGATGGCGCGATCGTCTACCTGCTCGGCGATACGCGCGACGAGTTCGGCGGGTCGGAGTGGGCACACGTGGTGCACGGCTACCTTGGCGGCCGGCCGCCGGTTGTCGACCTGGCCCGTGAGCAACTGCTGGCCGACATCCTGATCAACGCCTCGCGCAACGACCTTGTCGATTCGGCGCACGATCTTGCCGAGGGCGGCCTGGCGCAGGCGCTCGTCGAGTCCTGCCTGCGTCGTGACGCCGGCGTGCGGATCGTCCTGCCTGAAGGCCTGGACCCGTTCGTCGCGCTGTTCAGCGAGTCGACGGGCCGCGCGATCGTCAGCGTCGCGCGCAGCCAGGAGATCCGCTTCACCGAGATGTGCACGGCGGGTGGCCTGCCCATCGTGCGCATCGGCGTCGTCGACCTGCTCACGCCGACATTCCAGGTGCAGGATCAGTTCAGCCTGCCGCTGCGCGAGCTGCGCGCAGCATGGACCGCGACGATCGCACAGCAGTTCGGCTGAGCGTTGGCGCGGCTCAGCCAGCAGGTCGCGTGGTTCGTCGAGCAGAGTGCCGCGCTCGCGGACTGGCTCGACGCATTGCCGGCCGAGGCCTTCGCCGCACCGTCCGCGCTTGGCGGCTGGGACGTGCGCACCCTCGTCGGGCACATCGTGCTCGTTCAGACCGGGCTGGCCGAACAACTGGGCACGCGCAGTGACGAATCGCCCACGCCTGCGGCCGAGTTCGTCAGGCGGTACCGGGCCGCCGCCGAGCGCATCGGCGAGCGCACCCGGGCGAGGACCGCCGACCATTCGCCGGCCGAGCTCATCGCAATGCTGCGTGACACTGCCCCCGTAACGGCGGCTGCGGCCGAGACGCCCGATCGAGCTGTGCTGAGGGCCGCCCGCGGGCCGATCACCGCGCTGGATTGGGCGAGCACCCGCCTGATCGAACTGGTCGTGCACTGCGACGACCTGTCCCGATCTCTTACCGAGCGCGAACCCGTCCCGCTCCGGCGCGCCGCACACGCGGGCGCAACCCGCGTGCTGGCCGAGATTCTCGCCGCCCAGGCCCCGGGCCGATCCGTCGAGGTACGCGTACCGCCGTTAGTCGCGGTGCAGGCGATCGACGGCCCCCGCCACACGCGGGGCACGCCGCCCAACGTCGTCGAGACCGACCCCCTGACGTGGCTGCGCCTGGCCACCGGCCGCCTCGCGTTCGCCGATGCGGTGGCCACGGGCACAGTCAGGGCCAGCGGTACCCGCGCCGACCTGACGCGGTACCTGCCCGTCCTGTCCTGACCACCCCCGTCGACCCGTACACTCGGAGCGTGGCGCGTGGTGACGGCAAGCTGACCCACGAGCTCCTCCCTGGCGAAAATGGCCCGCAAGACGCCTGCGGCATCTTCGGCGTGTGGGCACCCGGCGAGCAGGTCAGCAAGCTCACCTACTTCGGTCTCTATGCCCTTCAGCATCGCGGCCAGGAGGCTGCCGGCATGGCGGTGAGCGACGGCAGCTCCGTGCTCGTCTACAAGGATCTCGGCCTGGTGTCACAGGTGTTCGACGAGGCCACCCTCGCTACCCTGCAGGGCCACCTCGCCATCGGGCACACCCGCTACTCGACGACCGGGTCGACGACGTGGGAGAACGCCCAGCCGAGCTTCCGCACCACCCCCGCCGACACCGGGCTGGCGCTCGGGCACAACGGCAACCTCGTCAACACGGCCGAACTCGCGCGCAACGCACGCGAGGCCGGCGTGCTCGGCGACAACCGCGGCCAAGGCGCGACCACCGACTCCGATCTGCTCACCGCCATGCTTGCGGCCCGCCCCGACGTCTCGGTCGAGCAGGCCGCGATGGAAGTGCTGCCGAAGCTGCGGGGCGCTTTCTCGCTGGTGTTCATGGACGAGCACACGCTCTACGCCGCACGTGACCCGCAGGGTGTGCGCCCGCTCGTGCTCGGCCGCCTCGAGCGCGGCTGGGTCGTCACCTCCGAGACGGCGGCGCTCGACATCACCGGCGCCAGCTTCGTCCGCGAGATCGAGCCCGGCGAGCTCATCGCGATCGACGCGGACGGCCTGCGCTCGCAGCATTTCGCGGCGCCCGCGCCGAAGGGCTGCCTGTTCGAGTACGTCTACCTGGCCCGACCCGACACGACGATCGCCGGGCGCAGCGTGCACTCGACCCGCGTCGAGGTGGGCCGCCGCCTGGCCAAGGAGCATCCGGCCGAGGCCGACCTGGTGATCCCGGTGCCGGAGTCCGGGACGCCCGCCGCGATCGGGTTCGCCGAGGCGTCCGGCATCCCCTACGGCCTGGGCCTGGTCAAGAACTCCTACGTCGGGCGGACCTTCATCCAACCCTCGCAAAGCATTCGACAGCTCGGCATCCGACTCAAGCTGAACCCGCTGCGCGACGTGATCCGGGGCAAGCGGCTGGTCGTCGTCGATGACTCGATCGTGCGTGGCAACACCCAGCGGGCGCTCGTGCGCATGCTTCGTGAGGCGGGCGCGGTCGAGGTGCACGTGCGGATCTCCTCACCGCCGGTCAGGTGGCCCTGCTTCTACGGCATCGACTTCGCATCCAGGGCCGAATTGATCGCCAGCGGCTCGGACGTCGACGGCATCCGCCAGTCGATCGGCGCCGACTCGCTCGGCTACGTCTCCCTGGACGGACTGATCGCGGCCAGCGAACAGCCCAAGACCCGCCTGTGCCGGGCCTGCTTCGACGGCGTGTATCCGATCCCAGTGCCTGAGATCGTCGGCAAGCACGTGCTCGAGGGCATCGAGAAGGCGGTCGGCCGCGAGCCCGAGCACATGCCCGGGTACAGCGCCGAGGACGCCCTGACTCGACCGTGACGTCCTACGCGGCGGCCGGCGTCGACATCGCGGCGGGTCAGCGCGCCGTCGAGCTGATGAAGGCATCGGTCAAACGCACTACGCGACCCGAGGTTCAGGGTGGGCTCGGCGGGTTCGCCGGCCTGTTCAGCCTCGACCTGGCCAAGTACCCGCGGCCGGTGCTGGCCAGCTCGACGGACGGCGTCGGCACGAAGCTCGCGATCGCGCAGGCCCTCGATCGGCACGACACGATCGGCATCGACCTGGTCGCCATGGTCGTCGACGACCTGGTCGTGGTCGGTGCCGAGCCGCTGTTCCTCACCGACTACATCGCCACCGGCCATGTGGTCGCGGAAAAAATAGCGGAGATCGTCTCAGGTATTGCCGAAGGCTGCGTGCAGGCCGGCTGCGCGCTCGTCGGCGGCGAAACCGCCGAGCACCCCGGCGTCATGCGCCCGGACGAGTACGACATCTCGGGAACCGGAGTCGGTGTGGTGAACGCTGACGCCGTGCTCGGTCCGGAGCGGGTAGCGGCAGGGGACGGACTGATCGCGCTCGGCTCGTCGGGGCTGCACTCCAACGGCTACTCGCTGGTGCGGCACGTGCTGCTCGGGCCGGGCGGCCTCGCGCTGGGCTCGACCCCGCAGCTACTCGGCGGGCGCACCCTCGCCGACGAGTTGCTGACTCCGACCCGGGTCTACGCGCTCGATTGCCTGGCCCTGGCTGCGCAGGCCGGCGCGCACGCGTTCGCCCACGTCACCGGAGGCGGGCTCGCCGGCAACCTGGTCCGGGTGCTGCCGCCGAACCTCGACGCAGTGGTCGAGCGCTCCGCGTGGACTCCGCAGCCGATCTTCGAGCTGATCGCGCGCACCGGACCGGTGAGTCGCGACCAGCTGGAACTGAGCTTCAACCTGGGCGTGGGCATGATCGCGGTCGTCCCGGCCGACCGGGTGGACGATGCGCTCGCCCTCGCCGGTGCGCGCGGCGTCCCAGCGTGGGTGCTCGGCGAGCTGCGCGCGGGCACCGGGGCGGTCACGATGCGCGGCGCCTACCAGGGCACTGCGGCCGCCTGGCTGTAGCGTGCCAACGATCTTGATGTTTCGCTGGCACGGATTAGACGGATCCGCTGGGTTGGCATCTCCGCTACCGGCCGGTACTGGCCCGGTCCTCGCCGTCGTCCTGCTCGTCGTCGTCGTCGACGGTGTCCGCCGCCGCCGGCACTAGACCGCCGAGCTCACGCTGGAGTGCATCCAGGTCAGTGGACTGGGAGCTGTACTTCAGTTCCCGGGCTACCTTCTGCTGCTTTGCCTTGGCACGGCCGCGCCCCATGGCTCGACCCCCTCGCTCGTACGGTCATCCGGCGGTAGCGGCTAACGCAGTACCGCCGGGCAAGTTGTCATCGTCGTGGGCCCCAGCGTACCTCGCAGCCGATGCCGTCCGCACCCAGGCAGGCCATGTCCTAAAGTGACCCGATTCGGCCCGAAAAGTGCCCGGACTTACCGGACAGGGACTTCATGCATGGCACAGAGTGGACAGTTAGCGATTGAGAGTAGGCAGTTGACCGCTCACCTATGCATACTGTGCTGCAAGACGCGGAAACAGGACTCCGCGTGACGTATCCCCAGAAAGAGGGCACACGATGACGACACCACGTCAACGTCCGGAATCTGAGCCACTGCTGACGCCGTCTGAGGTCGCGACGCTGTTCCGCGTCGACCCCAAGACAGTCACGCGTTGGGCGAAGGCTGGCAAGCTGACATCGATCCGCACCCTCGGTGGGCATCGCCGCTACCGCGAGTCCGAGGTTCGATCGCTGCTCGAGGGCAACACCAATGTAACGGTGAGCGCCTGACGCCGACCGCACACCGCAGCAGATACGTCGCGCCGAAACCCCGCTACTGTGGTTTCGGTGCTGGCGTTTCTTCTCTGTCCAGCGCTGGTTCGGCCCGGCCGGCCGGTGTTAGCTGACTTACATGCTCTCCTACGTCAGCGGCACATCGGACCAACCTCTGCTCGGCGAGACGATCGACGCCAACCTGCGCCGGGCCGTGGCCCGCTTCGGTGACCGCGAAGCGGTCATCGACATGGCCGCCGGGCGGCGGTTGAGCTACCGCGAGGTCGACGCGGCGCTCGACGGCGTGGCATGTGGCCTGCTCGCCCGCGGAGTCGCGGCCGGCGACCGGGTGGGCATCTGGGCGCCGAACTGTCTGGAGTGGTTCCTGGTCCAATACGCAGCCGCCCGTATCGGCGCAATCCTGGTCAACATCAACCCGTCCTACCGGACCCACGAGTTGGAGTACGTGCTGCGGCAGGCGGACATCGGCACCCTGGTCGCCGCGGTCGCGTTCAAGACCAGCGACTACCGAGGGATGATCGACGAGGTCCGCGGCGGTTTGGCGGGACTGCGAGAGGTCGTCTACATCGGCGACCCGAGTTGGGACGCGCTGCTCGCCGACGGCGCAGGGGTCACGTCAGAGGCGGTGGCGCAGCGCTCTGCGCAGCTCTGTTTCGATGACCCGATCAACATCCAGTACACCTCCGGGACGACCGGCTTCCCGAAGGGCGCGACGCTCAGCCACCACAACATCCTGAACAACGGCTACTTCGTCGGCGAGGTCTGCGGCTACACCGAGGCGGACCGGATCTGCGTGCCCGTGCCCTTCTACCACTGCTTCGGCATGGTGATGGGCAATCTCGCGTCCACCAGCCACGGCGCATGCGTCGTCATCCCGGCGCCTGGTTTCGATCCGGTCGCGACGCTGCAAGCCGTGGTCGAGCAGAGATGCACGTCGTTGTACGGGGTGCCGACGATGTTCATCGCCGAATTGGCCGTGCCTGGCTTCGCCGACTATGACCTCACCTCCCTGCGGACCGGCATCATGGCCGGCTCGCCCTGCCCGGCGGAGGTGATGAAGCGGGTCATTTCCGAGATGCACATGGACGAGGTAACGATCTGTTACGGCATGACCGAGACGTCGCCGGTGTCCACCCAGACCCGCGCCGACGACTCGCTTGATCGGCGCGTCTCGAGCGTTGGGCGGGTGCACCCGCACGTCGAGGTGAAGGTGGTCGACCCCGACACCGACCTGCCGGTGCCGGCGGGCCAGCCCGGCGAGTTCTGCACCCGCGGCTATTCGGTGATGCTCGGCTATTGGAACGAGCCCGAGAAGACCGCGGACGTGCTGCGTAACGGCTGGATGCACACCGGCGACCTCGCGACGATGGACGACGAGGGCTATCTCAACATCGTCGGCCGGATCAAGGACATGGTGATCCGCGGCGGCGAGAACGTGTACCCGCGCGAGATCGAGGAGTTCCTCTACACCCACCCCGACGTGGTCGACGCGCAGGTGATCGGCGTGCCCGACGAGCGCTACGGCGAGGAGCTGATGGCGTGGGTGCGCCTGCGCGCGGGCGCGCAGCCGCTGAGCGCCGAGGACCTGCGCGCGTTCTGCACCGGCAAGCTCGCCCACTACAAGGTCCCGCGCTACGTGCACGTCGTCGACGAGTTCCCGATGACCGTCACCGGCAAGATCCGCAAGGTGCAGATGCGGGAAGAGGCGGTCGAGATCCTGGGCTTACCGGGCTCCGCGGGAACGCAGCACGCCTGAGGTACCGTTTTGCGCTTCGGTCCCCGAAGGTAGATAGTTGTACCCAACAACTAGTTGTATGGCCCAACCAAACAGGGGATTCGATGTCAGCCGCCACTACCGCGGAGCCGAAAACTGGTGCGTCCACCGAGGACGTCGCCGCCGTCGCCGACACGTTCGCGCAGCTCATGCACGCGTTCAGTCGGGCGCGGGCGAAGTTGCTCGCCGCCGCGGCGCACGACGTTGAATGGTCGGCCCACGTCGTGCTCAAGTGCCTTGCGACGGCCGGGCCGATGCGCTCCAGCGAGCTCGCCGACCGCATCGAGTCCGATCCCTCGACGGTCAGCCGGCAGGTGGCCGCGCTCGTGAAGGACGGCCTGCTCGAGCGCCGGGCCGACCCCGAGGACGGCCGGGCCTGCCTGCTGGTACCGACCGCCAAGGCCGAGCTTGTGCTGGGCGAGCACAACGAACTCCGCCTGCAGCACTTCAGCCGAATGCTCGGCAACTGGAGCGATCGCGACCTGCGCCGGTTCGCCGCACTGTTCGAGCGCTTCACCGACGACTTCGAGAACGCCAACCACGACTGGCTGAGCGAGCGGATTGTGACCCAACGCGCCTCGGCAGGAGGGAAGAACTGATGTCGGTGAGCGCGGCGACACCCGCACCGGCCCGAGCAGTCGGCGAACTGACCCACCGGCAGATCCGCACGATCCTGTCCGGGCTGATGCTCGGCATGTTCCTGGCCGCGCTCGACCAGATGATCGTGGCCACAGCGATTCGCACGATCGGTGACGACCTGCACGGCTTATCGGTGCAGGCGTGGGTCACCACCGCGTTCCTGATCACGTCGACGATCGCGACGCCGCTGTACGGCAAACTCTCCGACATCTACGGCCGCAAGCCGCTGTTCCTGTTTGCGATCACGATCTTCATCGTCGGCTCGGCACTGTGTGGTTTGTCCACGTCGATGTACATGCTGGCCGCGTTCCGTGCCCTCCAGGGCATCGGCGCCGGCGGCCTGATGTCGATGGCGTTTGCCATCATCGGCGACATCATCCCGCCGCGGGAGCGGGCCCGCTACCAGGGTTACTTCATGGCGGTCTTCGCCACCTCCAGCGTGCTCGGCCCGGTCGTCGGGGGCTTCTTCGCCGGGCAGAGCAGCATCTTCGGCATCACCGGCTGGCGCTGGATCTTCTACGTCAACGTGCCGGTAGGAATCCTCGCCCTGATCGTGGTGACCCGGGTTCTGCAGATCGAGCACCATCGTCGCCAGCATCGCATCGACTGGTGGGGTGCGCTCGCACTCGTCGTCGGCCTGGTGCCGCTGCTGATCATCGCCGAGCAGGGCCGCACATGGGGCTGGAGTTCGGCCGGCGCGTTCGCCTGCTACGTCGTCGGTGTGCTCGGCCTCATCGCGTTCGTGCGCGTCGAGGAGAGCATGGGCGACGACGCCCTGCTGCCGCTGCGGTTGTTCCGCAACGGGGTCTTCGCGGTCGCCTCGGCCCAGTCAATGGTGATCGGTATCGGCATGTTCGGCGGCATGGCCTCGATTCCCCTCTACCTGCAGATCGTCAGGGGCGCCTCGCCGACCAAGGCGGGTCTGCTCATCCTGCCGATGGTGGCGGGCATGATGACCGCCTCGCTGACCTCGGGTCAGATCATCTCTCGGACCGGCCGCTACAAGAAGTTCCCGGTCATCGGCAGCGCGCTGCTCGTGGTGGGGCTGACCCTGTTGGCGGGCATCGGTGCCGACACACCGCTGTGGCAAACCGACGTTTACATGCTGATCTTCGGCGCCGGTCTCGGCATGAACATGCAGACCCTGGTGCTCGCGATGCAGAACGCCGTGCATCCGAAGGACATGGGCGTCTCGACTGCGGCAGCGACGTTCTTCCGGCAGGTCGGCGGCACGCTCGGCACAGCGGTGTTTCTGTCGATCCTGTTCTCCTCGGCAGGCAGCAACATCACGTCCGAGTACAAACATGCCGCTGCAACGCCTGCGTACCGGCAGGCTGCCCAGGCACACCCGGACCAGGTTGCCCTGCTCGGCCACGGCACGAGCCTGAACGACACCTCGTTCCTGTCGAAGATCGACGCTCACTTGGCGCACCCGTACCTCGTCGGCTTCTCGCAGGCGATGGACCTGGTGTTCGCCGTCGGCGCGGCGGTCCTCGTGCTGGCCTTCATCCTGTCGTTGTTCCTCAAGGAGGTGCCACTGCGGATGCAGTCGGGGTTGGCGGCGGCGCGCGCGGCGGCGGCGGCCGAAGACGGCGACATGCCCGACGCGGCGGGCGCGACGCACGAGCCCGAACCGGCCCCGTCGAGCCCCGCGCGCTAGCCGCGGCACCCGAACACAACCGTCACCGTTCGGTGACCCGATCGAGCACCGAATCAGTACAGTTCGGCCGTGGCGACCGACTCCCCAGTGCGCGGGCTGATCCTCGTCATCGAGGACGAGCCGGCCATCGCCGAGGTCATCCGGATGAACCTCGTCAACGCCGGTTACGGCGCGCACGTCGAGGGTGACGGCGAGGGTGGGCTGGCGGCCGCGCGCAGCCTGCGACCGGCCGCGGTGGTCCTCGACGTCGGGCTGCCCGGTATCGACGGGATCGAGGTGTGCCGCCGAATGCGCTCGGCGCAGGACTGGACGCCAGTCCTGTTCGTCACCGCCCGCGACGACGAGGTCGATCGGATCGTCGGGCTGGAGCTCGGGGCCGACGACTACGTGACGAAACCGTTCTCGCCGCGGGAGTTGGTGGCGCGGGTGACCAGCGTGCTGCGCCGCACCCGTGGTGTCGCCGAGGCCACCGCGGGCATGCAGGTCGGGGCGGTGCGCCTGGAACCCGCCGAACGCAGGGTTTTCCTCGCCGACGTCGAGGTCAACTTCACCGCGACCGAGTTTGACCTGCTGGCCTATCTCATGCGGCGACCGGGGCGGGTGTTCAGCCGCGAGCAGCTGATCAGCGACGTGTGGGGCTACTCGTCCTTCGCGGCCAACCGGACCGTGGACGTGCACATCGCTCAGGTCCGCGCGAAGCTCGGTGACCGCAGCCCCATCCGCACGGTCCGCGGGGTCGGCTACGCGGTCGACGAGCCGCGGGGCATCGGCCCGTGAGCCGAGCGCGTGGCACGCTGGCGCAGCGCATCTCGTTGCTGGCCGTCGCCGTCGCCGTCATCACCGCGCTGGTTGCCGGTGCGCTGACGTTCACGCTCGTGCGCCAGGCGGGCGAGCGCAGCGCGCGCCGGACGCTGGCCTCGCTCGCCGCCGCCGCGCAGGCCACCGAGTCCACGCCGAACGCCACAGTGGGACAGGTACGCGCCCGGCGCACGCTGAACGCCTTGCACGTGCAGTTCGCGAGCATCGACCGGACCGGCGCGGTGGCCGGTAACCGGCTGGCCCGCGCGGCGTTGGGTCCGGGCGACGTCGCCCGGGTGCTGGCCGGGTCGCCGATCTCCACGCGCCGAACGGTGCTTGGCCGGTCGGTGTTCATCGAGGCGCGACCGACACCGACGGGCGGCATCGTTCTGGTGCAGCCCAGGGCGGATGCGCTGGCGGGCGGCGACGAGGCGATCCGGCGCACGGTGGTCGCGCTGCTCATCGCCGCGGGCATCGCGGTGCTGCTCGGGCTCGCGGTGTCCTGGCGGCTCGGCCGGCCGCTGCGGCGGACCGCCCAGGCAGCGCGTGAACTGGCCAGTGGACGCCGCGACGTCGCAGTGCCACTCGAAGGACCTGCCGAGGTGGCCGAGGTCGGCGCGGCGCTCAATGCACTGGCCGGGGCGCTGGCGCAGTCCGAGTCGCGGCAGCGCGAGTTCCTGCTGTCGGTGTCCCACGACCTGCGCACGCCGCTCACCGCGATCACCGGGTACGCCGAATCGCTCGCCGACGGCGTCGTGCCGCCCGAGCAGGCCGCGCAGGTCGGTGGGGTGATGCTGGGTGAGTCGCGACGGCTCGGCCGCCTCGTCGCCGACCTGCTGGATCTCGCCCGCCTCGACGCGCAGGACTTCCGCATCGAGTTCGGCGAGGTCGACCTGCGCGACGTCGCCCGTGCCGCTGCCCAGGTCTGGTCGACGCGCTGCGCGGCGGAGGGTGTCCCCTTCTCGCTCGAGTCCGCGCCGGTGCCGCTGCTCAGCCGTACCGACGGGGCCCGGGTGCGGCAGGTGCTCGACGGTTTGCTCGACAACGCGTTACGCATGACGCCCGCGGGCCGTCCGATCGTGCTCGCGGTGCGGGCCGAGCCGCCCGGGATCGTCGTCGAGGTTCGCGACGGCGGCCCCGGCCTTACCGAGGCCGATCTGGCGGTGGCTTTCGCGCGGTCCGTGCTCTACGAGCGCTACCGCGGCGTGCGCCAGGTGGGGACGGGGCTGGGGCTGGCGATCGTGGGCCGGCTGGTGTTCCGGCTCGGCGGGACGGTGGAAGCAGGCCACGCCCCGGAGGGCGGAGCCCGCTTCACCGTGATGCTGCCGACAGGCTGAGGCCGGCGCTACTTGCCTGCGTCGAGGATCCCGCGCGCGGTCAACGTCGAGGTTCCGGTGCCGAGCACGATCGCCTGGTCGCCGGTGTGCACCTGAGTGATCGTGCCCTTCGCGCCCTTGCCGTTCGCGCGGATGCGGACCTTCGTATCCTTCGTCACCGCGAACGTCTCGCTCTTCTTGTCCAGCGAGCGCACGGTGATCGAGCTCGGTGACACCGCGGTGACCGTGCCGCGGATCGCGTCGTGCGTCACGAACGACTTGGTGTCCTTGTCCTGGGTGACCCACTGGCCGTGCAGGGCGTGGCGCATCGCCTTGCCGGCGTGGTGCTTGCCGGCCGAGGCTGACGGCGAGGAGCCGGCGGTGGCTGACGGCGAGGAGCCGGCGGTGGCCAGCGCGGCCGTGCCGACTCCGACGATG
>DAITQD010000061.1:0-15402 GCA_036833255.1 Jatrophihabitantaceae bacterium | reverse complement strand
CGAGGTCAAGGTAGCCGCCGGCTGAAAACCATGGAGTCAAACGGGTTCGGTGTTCCCGTTAAGAGAGGAGGTCCGGACTCAACTTACGATCGAGCGGTAGCCAGATGGGCCTCGCGCGTAGTAGCTCGGTTGAGTCAGATACTCGGTCTTGCGAGAAAGCTCGCACCTCGCTTCTTGGGACGGCCGGACAAGGGCTAAAACCCGTGCGTGACGGGCACGCGCCCTATAGTCGCCCGTATGGCCAAGCTCAAGTACATGACTGTTCCCGACGCTGAGCGACGGGATCCCGTTTCGTCGGCTGGCCGGGTGCCTGCTCGGGAACGAAGACTTGCTGCATCGGGCTACGCTGCGAAGATGGCGCGGTTCGGGGCTTTGTGTTTGGCCGGGTTCCTGTGTGCGGCTGCGGCGGGCGTGACGTCGCTCGCGCTGGCGGGTGCGGCTTCTCGGCCAACTGTCGTCTTGACGGTGTCGACGACCGCGGATGTCGTCAACGGTAACGTCTCGTCGCCGGCCGCGCTGATCGCACATCCGGGGCCGGACGGCATCTCGCTGCGCGAGGCGATCACTGCGGCCAATCACGCCTCTGGACACGTGAAGATCACGTTTGCGCGAGCTCTTGCCGGGAAGACGCTGACCCCAAAGACGTACTTCCCGGCCTTCACGCACGGCAACACCGCTCTTATCGGGCTGACGACTAATGGCCAACCAGCGGTCACGATAGATGGAGCCCGCCTTCCGGGTCGCCCGGTGAAGCCTGGTACTGGGATGGCGACACTGTTTGCTCCATTCAACGTGTATGCGTCGAACGTGTCGATCATGCATCTCCACATCACCGACGTTCACAATAGCGGCCCCGTAATCTTCGTCAGCGCGGCGCAAACTCCTCGCAGCCAGCATCAACTCTCGGGCGATCAGATCGAGTTCAACATTCTTGATCCCGGTAGCTACCAGGCTAGTGGGCCCACGAGTCAGCGTAATGTGACCGTGGGAATCGCGCTTGGAACGTTCGGGTCGCCGGGGGCGGTCAAGAACGGCTCCGTCATCAACGCGACCATCGCACACAATGTCATTCGTGGCTTCTCCGGGGACGCCATCAATGCCGGGCCAGGCGGCGTAAACTGCAGCGTTAAAGGTCTGCTAATCGAGGACAACACCTTTGAGAACCTCAACAACGCTGGCGGCCCTGCGGTTGAGCTCTCGATCAACTTCTCACACAACAGCATCACAGGGACGCGCATTCTACGAAACACGTTCACGGGGAACTGGGCCGGGTTGAGTCTCACCGGCTCCGCCCAAGGCGACGACAACGTCCTCTCCAACACGCTGATCTCGCAGAACGTCTTTGATGGCAACTCCGCGGCACTCGACATAAGCTTGACCTACGGCAACGGCAAAGGTAACGCCGTTCTCAATACAACGATCTCGAACAACATCTTCACTCACAACGAGCCGCATGGTGCGCTCGGCATTGGCGGCGCCGGTGGGAACTCGAATAACAACCGAATCGACGGGTTACAGATCGTCAACGACACGTTTGCCTTCAATGATGGCGCGCTCGTCTTTCCGGCAAGATTAGGTTCCAATAACCAGGCCTTGAACGTGAAGGTGCAGAACTCGATCTTCTGGATGAACGGAAGCCACTTCGGCGACATGGGCGGACCCGCTTTCTCAATGACCCCCCTGACGATCATCACATCGCTCATCGGTGTCGATCCCCTCTTTGTGAGCGCGCAAGACGTGCATCTGCAGGCGGGCAGCCCGGCGATCAATGCAGGCACGGCCAGCGGTGCACCTACGGTTGATATTGATAACGGCCTACGCGACAGCTCACCCGACATCGGCGCCTACGAGTTCGGCGCGGCTCCCCGGCCGTAACTCGGCGTCCTGCTCGAGGAACTCGGCGGCACCGGCGCAGTCACATCGACTCCGGCCGGAATCGCCTGCGAGCGGACGTGCGAGGCGGCTTTCGACACCAATACAAAGGAGCGACGCCGCTGGCCAGCCCTACGCCTGTTGATACTGCCTCCAGAAATGGCTTCGTTGCGCGGTCTAGTGGCCATCTCGTCCCGTTAAGAACGGCCCTCTCGGCCCGAAATCGCCGAAATCTTCCCGTTAAGCCGCGAGGGCTCTGTGCAAACCCGCTTGGTTATTGGGCTCGCAAGTTGAAACTGAGCCCCCGTGGGTTCAATTTCAACTTCAGGGTCTGTTCCGATTTCAACTTGGTGGCCGTGTTTGCAGGACTCTCTTGGAGGAGGTCGCTGAGCGGACACTATCGATCGAGGATGGCCAGATCTCCTCCTATGAAGGGGACCAGACCGCCTACGACCTCACCGCCGAGCCCGGACAGCTTGCCGGGCCCGCTCCCGCGTTTGCCTGATCTGCACGTTTTTCAACGAAACGTTGAAAAACGTGCCAGCCGCGATAGGACTGACCAACGAGGACCCTGACATAACAAGTACCACCGCCACTCGGTAGTCCCACTGGCCTAACTCGGTCGGCTCCTACGAGTGGCGCTTGCGGAAGGTGGCGACGACCTTGACCGCTGTTCTCGGGCGAAGAGTGCAGGAGACATGGAGGCCTGCGCACGCTCCGCTCCAGCCGGCGAAGCGGTAGCCGCGCGCAGCGCTGGCGCGTAGAGTCAACTTCCCTCCTGATGCGATCGTTGTCTGACATCTCGCCGGGCAGCTGATGCCGGCGCCGGTGACCCGGCCCTTGCCCTTGACGGCCACAGTGACCCTTAGAGGCCGCGGAGGAGGAGGCGTGGCTAGCGTGTATGTCTGGAAGAAGAAGTCTGAGTCAGCGCCCGCGCCGCCGCCCCAGGCGCGACCTGCCGAGTATGCCCCATCCGCACACGGCGTGCCGGTGGGGTCCTTGACCGAGGAACCCAGGTCTGCCGCCCAGGCGATCGATCCATTCGGGGCGTTGAGGGCGATTGCGTACTGTTTGCCTGCTTCCACCTTCGCCGGAGCCGAGAAGGAAACGGCGACATCGGTGAACGTCGCCGTCGTCGTCGTGGTCGGGGAAACGCTCGTGGACGCAAGCGGTGTCGCGACTACCGGCTGGCCGTTTCCATCCACGGGAGCGATCGCCACCGAGATTTGCGTGTTCGTCTCCGTGGTCGACATCACTTTTAGGGGCAGAACGACATCGGTCAGCGTGCCGGTGACGCCAGTGGTGAACGTCTGCGCTAACCATTCGGTCGGGTAATCGGGCGCCCAGCCATGGAAGGCGCACGCGGAAGGTCGAGAGGGGTTGCTCTGGTCGAGTGTCGCACCCGGAGCGATGGCCGAAGCGGTCGGTGCGGAGAGTCCGCCGACACTGGCGCCGGCTCCGTAAGCGGCGACGGCCGCCGCTGCAAGCGCCAGCGAGATCAGCAGCGCGTAGCGGGCCCGAGTTCTCATAACAAGACCGTAGCGCGTTCCACGCGGCGCATGGCCTTATTGCGCGCCGGCTTCATGCAGTCTTACCCGCGCGCCGCCGGAAGAAGAACGCAATAGCCGCCAGAGGTTCATCGGTCGCTTCGCCCTTCGGTCGGCGCGGACACATCGCCCTCGCCATCTCCGGCAAGATCCGAAAGCATTACATCCGCATCCTGCCCTGGTCGCGCCAAAGTCGATCTCTCGCCCTACGGCCTCTCTCGCGGCCGCATCGTCTATCGTCACCGCTCGGAGCACCCACTCCCGGCCCACCGAGCCGGATGTAAAGCCCGCACCGAATCACCCTAGCCGCGATACGAAGACGCCGGACGATGACGAGCGTCTTGCCCAACTCCAGGTCCGCGGCGACGAAGCGAACGAGTTCCTGGAACTCGGTGTCCGGGCACCCGGTCTCATTTCGGATCGCGAGGCGACGGGCTACGGTTGTCCGGCACCCGGCGTCTTAGAGAACCTATCTCCAGTCAACGTTATGTTCGTTGTCCACTGTTGAGTGTGACAGCCGCAGCCGGGGTAGGAGGTGAGGGTGCTGGTGACGGGGACTACTTCGCTGGTTACTTGTCCCAACCCTGTGGGCCCGCCTGTGCTCGTAAAGTGCGCCTGGATCGAGAAAGGTGACACCACCCAGCAACGGCTAGTAGCGCGATCGCAGTCTGTGCTGTCGAGAGCGCCGGAAACGCTTATTACGACGTTACCATCGCTGCCAACGGTGCCGGTGAACCCGCCGGTATCGCGGTTTGTGATGACACCGTTGCGGATATCGAAAAGGGGCATGTCAGTTGACCCCCACATTGATTTCATCCATGAACCACGTCCCGTCGTAACGTCCAGCGGGGTTTGTGACGCGGATTGAAATCGCGTCACATGCGCTAGCCGAAGTCGCCTCGCGCACGCAGATGGTGACTTTCGAGCGTCCCACCTTCGCATCCTCCGCAACGGTGCCAGTCAGTTGACCGTCGCGATGCAGCACGATCCCCGCCGCGCGTCGCTGTTGCTTACGATCGACTGGTCCGTCGGGGACTCTGCGTTGCCTCTCGAGTCCTGTCCTTGTTTGAGTGGTAGGTCAAGTCGGACCGGTCATGGGATTCGTTATCCCTAGCACCCTGGAGGTGCCGGTTTAGGAAACCGCTGCTCTATCCACTGAGCTACGGGGGCTATTTGGCTTGGTTGAGCAAAAACTGTCCCCTCCTGATCTATCCACTGTAACCCCGTCACGATCCGCGTCGGCCGGGTCGGAGGCTTCTCGCGGCCGGGCGGGTCCAACCGCGGCGCCCGTCGGGTTCGTGTGCGCGCGGGTGAGGAGGAGGGCGAGGGTGGGGCAGGCGTCCACCGCGCGGCGGGCATGCTGCTCGAGCTCGGGCGTGATCGGCTCCGGGTCGACGATCGGATAGCCCCAGTCGTCGAGGCGTACACGTTCTGGGAACAGTTCGGCGCACAGTCCGTGTCCCTCACACGCGATCGGGTTCACGCGGAGGACGTCGGTCATCGGCGCCCTCTTCCTCTCGGCGGAATGGGCAGAACCCCTTGGTCGGGCGCGGCGCAGCGGCCGTAGCGCAGGTGCTGCTCGATCTCGTCTGCGAACACCTCGACTGAGCTGGCGGCGAAACGCGTCGCTCCGTCCGGGTGTCGGCATGCGCCGCGGCCGCCAACCTCGATCAGCCAGCGCGCTAGGCGTTGCCGTTCGTCGGCTTCGCCGATGGCGATTCGCGCGAGCGCGTCGGCGATGGCGCGAAGTCCGTGCACGCACGGACCGCACTGGCCCGCGCTCTCGTCGGCCAGGTAGCGGGCAACACGCGCCACTTCCGCAACTGCGCAGGTACTCGCAGGGAGCGCGACGATCACGCGCGCGCCGAGTCCGCCTCCGTGTGCTGCCACGTGTTCTTCGTGCAGCAGGAGGTCGCGTGCGGCCGCGTCGGTGAACCACCTTCCGAAGTAGCCGCCGACGAGGTAGGCCGAGACGGGCTCGGTCGCGCCGCCGGCGTCGGCCAACAGCTCGCGCAGGGGCGTGCCGAGCGCCATCTCGTGGATGCCCGGCCGGGCGACGGCGCCGGAGAACGTCAGGAGCGTCGATCCGGGCTCCGCGCGGGTGCCGAGTTCGCGAAACCAGGGCGCGCCGAAGCGTGCGATCAGCGCCAGGTGTGCGAGCGTTTCGACGTTTTGCACCAGCGTCGGGGCGCCGCCGACGCCGCGTTCGAACGGGCGCGGGGGAGTGAACATCGGTTTCGCCGGCCCGCCGTTGAGAAACTGGATCAGCGCCGTCTCCTCGCCGCCGACGAACGCGTCCGGAGCGACGACGACCCGAAGCGAGACTCGGCCGTCGATGCGTTTGCGCTGGCGGGCGTCGATCGCGGCGGCGAGGACTTCCCGCTCCTGGATCCCGCGCCGGCCGACGCCGACGATCACCTCCCGTGCGCCGACCGCGCCGGCGGCGAGCAGGGCTCCATCCAGCACGAGCTGCGGCGTGGCGCGCAGCAGCGCCCGGTCCTTGCCGCTCGCGGGCTCGGCTTCGACGCCGTTGACCACAACCACGGGCCGCTGGCGCTGCGTGGCGACCGCACGGAGTTTCACCCCGGTCGGGAATGCCGCACCGCCGCGGCCGCGGAGACCGCTCGCTTCCACGAGCGAGATCAGTTCGGGTCCGGTGACGGCGTCGCGCACGCTGCCGTACCGCCGCACGTGTTCCTCGAGCGACGCGGGGCGACCGTCGTCGCGGACTGACGCGAGCAGTCGCGGCAGGCCGCGCGGAGCGGCCGGCGGATCGGACGGCCGGCGGCGAGTCGTGAGCCCTGCCGTGCCCGTCACCGCGCAGCCGTCCCGTGAAGAGACCCGCTGACGGCATCGGTCGAGCTGTCGATACGGAGATCGAGAGTGAGGTCGGCGTGCGCGCCGGATGCGTTCGTCAATTGCGCTGCGACCCGGTTGCCGTCGAGCGAGACGACGCGGCCCGTGTAGGCCGAGTTCGTGCCCGCCGCGGCGAAGGCGACGTCGCTTGCCGTCATGGCGACGCCCCCGTCCTGCGTGGGCACGCCCCAGAGCGTGAGGCGAAGCTTGCCGTGCACGCGACCCCGGACGCGCGTCTCGATGTCGACTGTGATGAGACCGTCGCTGCGCGGTGCCGAATTCGTGGCGTGTCCGGCAAGGCGTGCATCGAAGCTTCCCGAGGGGAGCGACGCCGCGCTCGCGAGCGAGGCCGTGCTCGAACCGGCGGCCGCTCGACGCAGGAGCGCGACCGGTGTGCCCGCGCGCGCCGCCCAGCCCTTTCGCTGCGGTCCGCCGCGGTACCAGACAAAGATCAGCAGTGGCACGACGAGCGTGACGGCGGCCGCGGCGACACGCGGCGCGGGCGCGGCGCTGCTGCGTCCGACGCGCACGAGCACCGAAACAGTGACAAGCGCGAAGCAGGCGAAACCGACGAATGCCATCCAGCTGAAGCGGGCGTCGCTGCCGGTCCCGAACGAGTGCAGGAGCGCCACCGGCCAGGACGCATAGGCGAGCCAATGCACCGCGCGCCACATCCGATAGCCGAGCCGCGCACGCAAGAAGCTCGTGACGACGAGGGCGAGCAGCAGGTCGAAGGCAACCGCGCCGAGCCCGAGCCAGACGGGACGGTAAGGAGAGAGGAACGGGATCAGCGCGTCCTTCAAGCCGACCGGCGCGTAGCCGTCGGCGACCGTCGTCACGACGTGCACGACCACGAACGCGATCGCGAGCAGGGTCACGTTTCGGTGCAAACCGCCGACGAGGAAGCGCGGCAGGCGCTCGCTGCGCCAACGGATCGAACTCAGTACGCCGAGAACCACCGCAGCCGTGAGCAACAGCAGCGCGACGACGCCGGTCGCGCGCGTCAGATACCAAAGCGTCGTCGGGCCCGACGCGGCAACGAGCGAACTCACGCCGCCGCCGCCGGCCAGCCGGACACGGTACTCGTCAGCCCGTCGTACCGCACGAGCCGAGCCGGCAGTCCGTGCGCCACGAGCCACTCAGGTGCCTGCTCGCCGAGGATGATCGCCGCCGTGCTCGCCGTGTTCGCATCGACGCACGAGGCGGCTGCCACCGTGACCGTCCGCCAGTGCGCCTCGGCGGGACGTCCGGTCTGCGGATCGACGATGTGATGGAGGCGGCCGGCGCTGCTCGCCCACCTGCGGACCGTCGTGCCGGAGGTCGCAAGGCCGCCAGATGAGATTCCGACCGCCGGGCCCGCGGCGTCGAGCGGTTCTGCGTTGTCCTCGGCGATCCGAATCGACCAGCCGCCGGCGGGCGGCTCGCCCGCGACCGCGACGTCGCCGCCGAGCGAGACGAGCACGCCTACGCCCGTGGCCGCGCACGCGCGGTGGGCCGTGCGGTCGGACGCGAGCGCTTTCGCGGTTGCACCAAGGTCGAACTCAACGCCCTCCGGTGCGCGGACCGTTCGACGAGTTTCGTCGAGCACCACCGTGCGCCAATCGGGATCGCGGACGAACGAGGGTCGAACGAGTCTGCCCTCGCGGCGACGGATGACGGAGAAGGTCGCGTCGTATCCCGCGAGCCGCAGCGTCCTGCCGATCGTCGGATCGACGAGTCCCGAGCTCGCCTCGGCGGCGGCCAGCGCGGTCTTGAGCGCCTCGAACAGGAGCGGGCTCACCCGCACCTCCTCGCCCGACACGGCGTTGACCCGTGCGAGCTCGGAGTCGGCCCGGAAGCGACTACAGGATCGGTCGATCGCCTCGAGCTCGCGCACGAGGAGCGCGTGCGCGAGCTCCAGCGCGTCGGGATCGGTGACCGCGACGAGAGCGGTGGTACCGAGCGCGAGCAGACGCAGCGAAGCGGGTACGACGCTCACGAACCGCCGCTTACGACGACAGGCGGCGCCGACGCGGGTGCGGGAGCCTGCGCCGGCGGCGCCGGTGCGGCCGACTGCGGCATCGGCGATGAGGAAGAGCCCTCGTCGGACGAGGGCGGGACGGCCTGGGCAGGCGCCGACGGCGCGGGCGGCAGCGCGGGCATCGTCACTGATCGGAAAACACGTCGCGGGCTCCGAACGATCTTTCGCGCGTGCGTCGAACTCGCGGCCACGCCTGCAAACACACCGGAAAGCGCGACGGCGACGGCGATCATGCCGCCGGTGAGCCGCCGCAGCCGCGTCAGCGCGGCATCCCTGACAAGCGCCGCGCGCTCGGGTGAGTATCCGTCGTTCATGTCTGGGCCCGACCCAGCCTGCCAACCCGAGATGAGACGACGATGAGGCCTGGCTAAACCGACATTAAGAGATCCATGCGGCCGGCTCGCGCGAGCGGTGCTGCGTCCCTCTTACCTCGCCAGGTTCCCGGTTGAGGGGGATCGCGACGACTAGAAAGGTTCAAAGGGTCGAAGCCCGAGAACCGAAAGGTCGGCGGGCTTCGACCTTCTTATCGCGATCGCGCGGCGGCTGCGAGCAGCCGGGAGGATGAACCGACGCGCCCGCCTTGTGTGGGCGCTCATCGCGGGCGCACGGCGATGATCGTTGCGAGCGGTTCGCGTGAGATACCGCCGAGCAAGTAGACCGTCCGGCCGATCGTCGCGACCGCGGCGTCGGTCAGCGAATGCGGCAGCCGCCCGACGAGTGCGATCCGATTCCTGACGGGGTCGAAGCGGCGGATCGCGGCGCTCGGCCCGCCGGGTGCCGAGCCGCCGAGCACGTAGACGCGGCCCGACACCACGGCGGCCATCGCGTGCGCGAGCGGCGTCGGCAGATGGCCGACGATCCGCGCCGTGCCGGTGGGCAGGTAGATGCGCTGGATCGCGCTCGTGAACGTCCCGGTGTACTCGCCGCCTGTGATCAGGCCGCCGAAGACGTAGACGGCGCTGCCGACTGCAGCGACCGCCGGGTAGCGCACCGGCTGCGGCAGGTGTGCGACAACGCGGAAGTCCCTCCCGTTCGCGGTTGCCCAGACCTCTCGCTGTGGGCCGACACCGTCGAAGCCGCCGACAAGGATCGCGCGCCGGCCAACGACGGCGGCCGTGACATCGGCGCGTACGGTCGGCATGAGGCCGACCACGCGCGCACGGCGGCTGCCGGGGAAAAACTGCTGTACCACGTCGTGCACCGACGTCGCCGCGCCGCCGATGACGAGGATGCGGCCGCCGAGGTTTGCCGCCGCGGCGCCATGCGTGGGCAACGCCAAGCTCCCGGCGCGTCGCGAGACGCCACTCCTTGGATCGAAGACGTAGACGTTGCTGATGGTGCCGCCGGCGCTGTCGTGACCGCCCAGCACGTAGATCCGGCCAGTCGTGGCCACCGCGACCGTTCGGTAGAGCGGCGCCGGCAGCCGGAACGCCTTCTGCGCAGCGCCCGCCACGGCCGCCGGCAGCGAGATCACAAGCAGCGCGACGGCGAGGCACCGACTGTATGCCCGCGAGTGTAGGAGCGGCTGCAACATCAGAGCGAGCGTCGGAGCATCGGATCAGCTCGGCGCGCGGTGACGATCCCCGGCTCCTCGGCGCGGGGCAGGGTGATCCAAGCGTCGGCGCCGGCGCCGTCGCGGTTTGCAACCGCCGCGCTTCCACCGTGGGCGCGGGCGATCAGCTCGACGATCGCCAGGCCGAGCCCGGCGCCGCCTGGGCTGCGCGCCTCGTCGGCGCGGCTGAACCGATCGAATGCCCGCGGCACGAAGCCCGGTGGGAATCCGGGGCCGGCATCGGCCACATGGAGTTCGATCCCATCGCCGTTCCGGCGCACGAACAGCTCGACGGCGCCGTCGCCGTATGCAAGCGCGTTGTCGACGAGATTGCCGAGTGCCTGCTCGAGCCGTGCCGGATCGGCTTCCACGGGCGCGTCCGTCTCCTTGGCGACGACGAGGCTCCGGCCGCGCTCGCGCGCCCTGGCTTCGTAGCGAGCCGCGACCCCTTCGAGGAGTTCGAGTGTGGAGATCCGCTCGCGGCGGACGGGCAAGCCGCCCTGATCGGAGCGTGCGATCAGGAGCAGCTCCTCTGCGAGGTTCGTCAGCCGTTCCGTTTCTTCGGCCGCGGAGCGCAGCGCTTGCTCTAGCTCGTTCTGCGAACGTGGTCTGCGCAGGGCGAGCTCGAGCTCGGTGCGCAGCAGCGCGAGCGGGGTTCGTAGCTCGTGGCTCGCATCGGCGACGAAACGCCGTTCGTGCTCGAACGCGGCCTCTAGACGCTGGAGCATGTCGTTCAGGGTCTCGGCGAGCTTCGAGATCTCGTCGCGGGCGGAGGGAACAGGCAGGCGCGTGCCGGTCGTGGAGGCGGTGATCGCCGCCGCCCGGCGTCGCATCGCCTCGACCGGACGGAGCGCTGCGGCCGCGAGCAGGTAACCGGCAAGAATCGCGAGGGCGAGGGCCGCGGGCCCGCCGAGAACCAGTTCGCGGGCCAGACGATGCAGCGCGTCCTCGCGCGGCGCGAGCGTCTGGGCGACGACCAGCACGGCGCGCTGCCCTTTTGCGTGCGCGGGAACGGCGAGCAGCCGCCAGTCGTCGCTGCGTCCGGGGACCTTCGTGCTCCACCAGACGGACTTGCCATCGAGGACACGGGCTTGGGTCGCCCCCGACGAGAGCAGGGGCAGCTTCGCGGGAACGGACTCGAGCACTCGTCCGCCCGGGCCAACGAGCTCCGCCGCGGTCACGCCGCTCGCAGCATCGCGGTCGAGCAGGCTGCGGCCGTGCTCGAGGTGCCCCGCGGACTCGCCCGCCTGGGCGCGCAGGTTCTGGTCGATCGACGTCAGCAACGCGCGGCCGACGCGCAGGTAGACGAAGAAGCCCATCGCCGCCAGGACGACCGCCATCGCCAGCGCGAACGGGAGCGTGAGCCGAAGACGGATCGGCAGCGCTCTCATGTGTCTCCTCGCAGTCTGTAGCCGACGCCTCGGATCGTCTCGAGCGAGTGACGGCCGAACGGCCGGTCGATCTTCTCGCGCAGGTAACGGATGTAGACATCGACCACGTTCGAGCGGCCGTCGAAAGCCATGTCCCACACGCCATCGAGCAACCGTTGGCGCGAGAGCGTCTCGCCGGCGCGTCGCATGAAGAGGTGCAACAGCGCGAATTCCTTCGCCGAGAGGTCGACCTCGACCTCGCCGCGCCAGGCTCGATGCGCCGCCGGATCGAGCCGGAGGTCCCCGACGACCAGCTCGGTCGGCCGTTCGCCCGGCGTTCGGCGAACGAGCGCCCGCAGCCGGGCCAACAGCTCCGCGAACGAGAACGGCTTGACGAGGTAATCGTCGCCGCCGGTGTCCAGACCCCGCACGCGATCCTCCACCTCGTCGCGCGCGGTCAGGAACAGGACGGGCGCCCAGACCTCGTTCGCGCGCAGCTCGCGACAGGTCGCGAACCCGTCCAGGCCCGGCAGCATCACGTCCAAGATGATCGCGTCGTAGGGCGCCGCCTTCGCCATCCAGAGCGCGTCCTCGCCGCGGCCGGCGACGTCGGCGACATGCCCCTCCTCGCTGAGGCCACGCGCGAGCAGGCGCGCGAGCTTCGTCTCGTCCTCGACCACCAGAACGCGCATGAGCGCATTGTTCCTGGCCGCAGATGAGGGACGGATGAGACGGGACGGCGGTTTCTCATTGCCGCCTCATCTTCGTCTGCTGCACTTCCCGGGGTGGAAGCGCGACAGGGCATCGCCTGGCGTCCGGTGCGGCTGCGGACGCTGCTCGGCCGCCTGCTCGTCGGCGGCACCGACGGCAACCGCCGGCTGACAGCGACGACGGCCCTCGTGCTGCTCGTGCTGCTCGCAGCCGAGGGCGCAACGCTGCTTGCGCTGCGGCCGTTGCTCTCGCTCCACGTCTTCCTCGGCATGCTGCTGATCCCACCGGTGGCGCTGAAGCTGGCGAGCACCGGCTACCGCTTCGGGCGCTACTACGCACGTGACGCGGCCTACCGGCGCGAAGGGCCGCCGGCCCTGCTGATGCGGATGCTGGTGGCGCCATTCCTCGTCGCCTCCACGCTCGGCCTCTTCGCCAGCGGGGTTGCGCTGCTCGTCGTCGGACCCGGCGGCGGGATCGTGCTCGCCATCCACAAGGCCAGCTTCCTGGTCTGGTTCGTCTCGATGTCGGCCCACGTGCTCGCATACGTCGCTCGCCTCCCGCAGCTCGTCCGTGCCGACTTCACTCGCGTGGCGCGTGGTTCGGGTGTTTCGTTGCGCCAGCTGCTCGTCGCCGGCGCGCTGGTCGCGGGGGTGACGCTCGCGATCGCGACACTGCCGCTCGCGCGTCCCTGGCTGCACTGGATCGGGGTCGACCATGGGCACCATCAAGAGATCGGTCCCCCAGTTCGTCCGCCGGCCGCGCTTCACGGCTGGGTTTGGATGGCATGAGCCGGTCGAAACGGTCGGCCGCGAAGCGGCGCAGGGCGCGGGCGTTGCATGTGGAGGTCGTCGCCGCAGAGGAGAGCGCGGTGGCTGAACAGCGTTTGCGGCCCGCGCGGCGCCGTGGACAGCTCGCCAAGATGGTGCTCGGCGGCGCCGCAGCGGTTGGCTTCGGACTCTGGATGGTGCTCGCGCGGGTCACCTATGCCGGACACACCAAGCATCCGGTGCGGGCTCTGTCGATCCCGCAACCGCTGTACCAGGTCGTGCGCCGCAACCTGCTCCAGGCGGGCATCATCGCCCCGGCGACGGCGCCGCCCGACGCGACCACGAGCACCTCGTGAGTGATCGGGAGACGCAGCGGTTCCACGCGATGGGATGCGAGGTCGTGCTCGGCGCCGCTTCAGCGGCCGCAGCCCGCGCCGTCGAGCAGCTGTTCCGGGAGCGAGAGCGAACGTTCAGCCGCTTCATCCCCGGCAGCGAGCTAAACCGTGTCAACGCCTCCGCGGGTCGGCCGGTGCACGCGTCGCACGAGTTCGAGACGATGCTTCGCACCGCGCTCGACGCCGCGGTGGAGAGCGACGGTCTCGTCGACCCGACGCTCGGTGCGGCGCTCGTCGCCGCCGGCTACGACGCCGACCTGGCATTGCTGCGCGACGACGGGCGCGCGCCGCCGGCGGGGCCGCGAGGGCGCTGGCGCGGCGTCGGCCTGATCGGCCGCCATCTCTTCGTTCCGGCCGGTGTCGAGCTCGATCTCAACGGTGTCGTCAAGGGCGCGACCGTCGACGATGCGCTCGCACTGATCGGCGATACCGGTTGGGTATCCGCCGGCGGCGACCTCGCCACCCGCGGTGGCGTGGACGTCTCGCTGCCACAGGGAGGAACGGTGCGGCTCGAACGCGGCGCGCTCGCGACCAGCGGTACCGACCGCCGCAACTGGACGCGTGGCGGCGAGCTTCAGCACCACCTGATCGATCCCCGCAGCGGCAGGCCCGCGCGCTCCCCGTGGCGATACGTCACCGCCTGCGCCGCGACATGCGCCGGCGCCGACGTCGCCGCGAAGGTCGGCTTCCTCCGCGCGGAGTCTGGTCCGGCGTGGCTCGATGCGCGCGGCATCCCAGCCCGGTTCGTGACGCCGAACGGCGCGGTGCGACTCAACGATGCATGGCGACGCAGCCTCGAGCGGGAGCGGCAGTGCATCTGACCTCGAGCCCGCTCGACTGGTACGTCGCCCGCTCCGCCGGAATCGCGGCCTACCTGCTCGTCACCGTTGCCGTCCTGCTCGGGCTGACGATGGCCGGCAAGAAGACGTTCCCGCGTTGGCCGCGCTTCGTCGTCGAGGACGTCCACCGCTTCGTCGGGCTGCTCGCCGGCAGCTTCGTTGTGATCCACGTGTTCACGATCGCGATCGATGCCTGGCTGCCGTTCTCGATTGGCTCGCTCGTCGTTCCGTTCCTGTCTCGTTACCGGCCGCTGTGGGTCGCGCCCGGCATCGTCGCGGCGGAACTCTTGCTCGCGCTCGCCGTCACCAACCATTACCGCCGCAGGCTGCCGTATCGCTTCTGGCGCCGTGCCCACTATCTCAACTTCGCCGTCTGGAGTGCTGCGACGCTGCACGGCGTCGGCAGCGGAACCGATCGCAGCGCACCCTGGGCGCTCGCGATCTTCGCGCTGGCGGCGGCGTCGGTCGGCGCGGTGCTCGTCTGGCGGCTCCTGCGAGTGCGGATCGCCGTCCGCCGTGCGCTGCCGCTGGCCGGGGTCGCTGCCGCGGCCGTCGCGACACTCGTCGTCGGCCTGGGCGCCGGCCCGCTGAGCTTCAAGCCGAAACCGTGGAACGCCGTCGCGTTCAGCGAGCCGCTCACCGGGCAGATCGCGCGCCTGTCCGGGGTGACGCGTGGCATCGTGTCGTTGGCCGGCGAGGGACAGGGCACACAGCGCGTGCTCGTCCGGGCCGATCTGCTCATCGCACCGAGGCGAGTCCTTCGCACCTCGTTCCAGATGGAGTACCTGCCGAGCGGCCTACGTTGCACTGGCAGCGTGACCGCCGTACACGCGCTCGGTTTCAGCGCGATCTGCCGGCTCGCGAGCGGGGGGCGCCGCTACGTCACCGCGCAATGGCAAGACAGCGGAAGCTCAGAGATCGCGGCCGGGACGATCACGTCGCACGCCTAAGGACGAGATCGCCATTGTTGGGGTCGACTACGCAGACTGCAGCTGGTAGTTCCTACGGAAGACGCGCTCGCGCGCAAGTCCGGAATCAAGATGACCGAGGCTGCTTCCCCGGCTACGACTGGCGTGGGCCAGTGTTCAGGAATGTCCCCTGGGGCGTTGGCATGCGCCACCTGTCCGGCGTGGAACGACCGAGCGCAAGGGCTTGACAGCGCCGTGGCGTTCAGTTGATCGTGAGTCCATGACCGCACGAAGGACACTTCTCGCGGTCGCCGTTTTGTTCGCAATCGGCGAGGCGCTGGACTCGATCGACGTCGGCTGGTTCGGAGTCATCTTCGCTGTTCTCTTCGCGGCTGGAGCGCTGTTGATGCGAAGAGGAGGTCGCTCCGGCGTCATTCTCGTCGGTACACTCGTGTTTGTTGAGGTGGTCGCCTGGCCGACGTTTAAGCGGCACACGACAACCGACTGGATTATCCAGATTCCGTTCCTGATTCTTGGATTGGTCGGCCTCGCGGCGCTCGGGATC
>DAITQD010000060.1:0-15674 GCA_036833255.1 Jatrophihabitantaceae bacterium | reverse complement strand
ACCACTAGGTTGCTCTCCACCTACCGCGCGGCCTTCCGCGTGCCCGGCTCGGCCGCGTTCTGCGCGGCCGCCTTCATCATGCGGTTCTCGATCGCGGTCTACCCGATCGGCCTGGTGCTGCTGATCTCGACACGTACCGGTCACTACACATTCGCCGGCCTGCTGAGCGGCATCTACGTCTTCGCCAACGGGGTCGGCAACCCGGTGCTCGCGCGGCTGGTGGACCGCTACGGGCAGAGTCGGGTGCTGCTACCGTCCTCGGCGGTGCACGTCGGCGGCGCCGGCACGATCATCGTGCTCGCGCAGGAACGCGCACCCGACTGGGCGTTGATTCCCCCGACCGTGGTGTGCGGCTTCGCCTACCTGGCTGTCGGCTCGCTGGTGCGCGCGCGCTGGTCCTACGTGCTGGTCGGTCGCCCTGAGCTGAGCACCGCGTACTCGTTGGAGTCGACGCTGGACGAGGTGATCTTCACGGCCGGGCCGTTGCTCGCGGTCGTCGTGGCGACGCAGCTCGATCCGGTCCTCGTGTTCGTGTTCGGTGCGGCGTTGGTCGCGATCGGCACGGTGTGGTTACGGCGGCAGCGGGCGACTGAACCACCGGCGCACGAGGTCGGCACGCCGCGGCACGGGTCGGCACTGCGCTACCGGGGCATGCCGTTGCTCGTGCTCGCCGCGGTGGGCATGGGCGCGGTGTTCGCAAGCGCGGAGGTGACGATGGTGGCGTTCTGCAGCCAGCACGGTGCTAGCGGGCTCGCCGGTGTCCTGCTGGCCTGCCTTGCGTTCGGCAGCGGGGTGGCCGGCTTCGGGTACGGCTCGCGGACCCGCGCCGGCAATGTGCTGGGACGCTTTCGTCGGCAATCGCTGGTGTTCGCGGTGCTGCCGCTGCTGTTCCTGGCCGCGGTGAACATCCCGGTGCTGGCGGTGCTCGCCTTCGTCGTCGGCCTGGGCATCGCGCCGACGTTGATCACGTCCTTCAGCCTGATCGAGGGGATAGTCCCGGGTGGAGCGCTGACGGAGGGTATGTCGTGGCTTGTCACCGGTCTGTCCATCGGCTACGGCGCCGCGGCCGCTCTCGTCGGCCGGGTGGCGGATGCGGATGGCGCCCGGGTTGCGTTCAGCGTGACGATCGGGTCTGGCCTGCTGGTCGGTGCGGTCGCGTTGGCCCTGCACGCCCAACTCCGTGAGCGCGCAGTCGAGTCGCAAGCCGCCGTCGTCGGCTGACGGTGCGACCATTGCCCTGTGCCCCTCTACCGTGACGAGGCGGTCGTCCTCCGCGTGCAGAAGCTCGGCGAGGCCGACCGGATCGTCACCCTGCTCACCCGCCGGCACGGTCGGGTTCGCGCGGTCGGCAAGGGCGTGCGGCGAACGACGTCGAAGTTCGGCGCACGCCTCGAACCGGGCAGTCACATCGACGTCCAGCTGCACCGCCGGCTACCCGAGGGGCAGCAGGCGCCCGGCGGGCAGCGTGGCCTCGATCTGGTCACCCAGACCGAGTCGCTCGGTGCCTACGGCGCCCAGCTCGCCACCGACTACGCGCGCTGGACAGCCGTGTCGGCGATCTGCGAGACGGCAGAGCGGCTGACCGAGGAGGGCGAGCCGGCGCTTCGCCTGTACCTGCTGATCGTGGGCGCGCTGCGAGCGATGGTCGAGCGCGTGCACCCGTCCGGGCTCATCCTCGACGCGTTCCTGATCCGGGCCATGTCCAACGCCGGCTGGGAGCCGGCCCTCACCGAGTGCGCCACCTGCTCGGCGCCCGGCCCCCACACGGCGTTCAACGTGGCGGCCGGGGGAGCGGTGTGCGAGAACTGCCGGCCCACCGGCTCGGCCCGTCCGCAGCGTGACTCGGTCGAGCTGATGGTCGCCTTGCTCGGCGGCGACTGGGCGGCGGCCGACGCGAGTGACGACGACGCCCGCCGCGAGACGAGCGGGCTCGTCGCGGCACACCTGCAGTGGCATCTGGAACGCGGCCTGCGCTCGCTGCCCCTCGTCGACCGCGCCTGACCCCCACTTTGACCCCGCGAGCGTCGCTGGAGGGCCGCGTTTGCGACGCTCGCGGGGTCAAAGCCGGTGGGTAGGTAAGCGTCAGGCGCCGGTACCGTGGCCGGATGACGTCACCGACCACCGACCCGAGCCGCGCCCGCGGCTGGTCGCGCGGCCGCTCGAGCGGCTGGCCGGACCCGCCGCCGCACCCCTCTGGCGCACGGCCGCCCACGATCCCGGACGGGCTGGTCCCCAAGCACGTCGCGATCGTCATGGACGGCAACGGCCGCTGGGCCCAGGCCCGCAACCTCTCGCGCACCGAGGGGCACCGGGCCGGCGAGGCCGCGCTGATGGACGTGTTGCACGGTGCGATGGAGCTCGGCGTGTCGACCGTATCGGCGTACGCGTTCTCAACGGACAACTGGCGCCGCTCGCCGGAAGAAGTGCGCTTCCTGATGGGCTTCAACAAGGACGTCATCCGTCGCCGCCGCGACGAACTCGGCGCGCTGGGGGTGCGGATCCGCTGGGCCGGGCGGCGTCCGCGGCTGTGGCGCAGCGTCATCGACCAGCTCGAGGACGCCGAGCAGTTCACCCGCGACAACGATCGGCTGACGCTGCAGTTCTGCGTCAACTACGGCGGCCGGGCCGAAATCGTCGACGCCACCCGCGCGATCGCGCGGGCCGCCGCGGCGGGCACGCTCAACCCGGCGAAGATCGACGAGCGCACCATCGCCGCCCACCTCGACGAGCCCGGCCTGCCCGACGTCGACCTGTTCATCCGCACGTCCGGCGAGCAGCGCACGTCCAACTTCCTGCTATGGCAGTCCGCGTACGCCGAGCTGGTCTTCGTCGACACGCCCTGGCCGGACTTCGACCGCCGCCACCTGTGGGCGGCCTGCCTCGCGTATGCCCAGCGTGATCGCCGCTTCGGCGCCGCCGGTCCCGTCGACGCGCCGCCGCCGCTGTGACGCCCGCGCATGAGTAGCCCACCCGACCTCAGGCCGGCCGTCGACCCCGCGAGCGTCGCGGCGGAGGTCGATCTGCGACGCTCGCGGGGTCAACGATGGAGACGGTCGGGAAGGCGGCCGGACTGGGTCACTCCCGGTCTGCTGACCTGGACCCGCTGGGTGTCGATCATCGGCTGGGCGGTCGCGTTCGCGCGCGAGTGCTACGTCTTCGGTATTCCGTTTTTCCGCAGCGACCTGTTGTTGTGGATGGCGATCGGGCTTGCCGCGGCAAGCATCGGCAAGCGTGCGATCTGGACGGTGGTAGTCGACTTTCTGCCGTTCGCGCTCGTCCTCATCGCATACGACTATCTGCGCGGCATATCCGACACGCTCGGCATGCCCACCTGGTGGCACCCGCAGAACGACGTCGACAGGTTTCTCTTCGGTGGCGTCCAACCGACCGTCTGGCTGCAGGAGCACATCAAATACGCCACGGTGCAGTGGTGGGACGTGGTCGTCACCCTCACCTACATCTCGTTTTTCTTCCTGCCCTACCTCACCGCGGGTGTCCTGTGGTTGCGCAGCCGCGCCGAGTTTCGCCGGTGGGCCGGACGCTTCGTCACGTTGTCTTTCCTCGGGTTCGGGCTCTTCGCGCTCATCCCGGCCGCGCCGCCGTGGGCGGCGGCCAAGTGCACGGCCGCCGAGGTGGCCAAGCACCCGTCGAACCCGATCTGCATGGGGTTCAACCCCGCGTTTGTTCGGCATGGTGGGCTGCTCGGCCCGGTGACGCACCCGCGCCCCGGCGCCCATCCCTACATCGAGCGCATCGCCTCGCGCGGCTTCTCCGAACTGCACCTGAAATTCGCTGGTGCAGTCATCAAGGCAGGCCAGGGTGGCGTCGACCAGGTGGCCGCGGTTCCGTCCTTGCACGCAGGCGGCACGATGCTGTTCGTCGTTTTCTTCTGGCGGCGCTCGAAGGCGTGGGTCCGCGCGATCCTCGCCGCCTACGCGGTGCTCATGTGTTTCGCACTCGCCTACGAGGCTGAGCACTACGTCTCCGACGTCCTCGCCGGGTGGCTGTGCGCGTTCGCGGTGGCGGCGGTGTTCGCGTTCTTCGAGCGGCGGCGAAAGCAAGCGACCCCGGTCGATAAGCTCGACGAACCGCCGCACGCCACTGCGCCGACCGCCAGCCGGATGGAGACCCCGTGCCCACCGATCGAAACGACGCCGTCGTCAACCTGAGCAAGCGACGCGGTTTCGTCTTCCCGTCCAGCGAGATCTACGGCGGCACGCGCTCCGCGTGGGACTACGGGCCGCTCGGTGTCGAACTCAAGGAGAACATCCGCCGGCAGTGGTGGAAGTCGATGGTGACCGGACGCGACGACATCGTCGGCATCGACTCCGCGGTCATCCTCGCACCGCAGGTGTGGGAGGCCTCCGGGCACCTCGCGACGTTCTCCGACCCACTCACCGAATGCACCAGCTGCCACCGGCGGTTCCGCGCGGATAATCTCGAGGAGGACTTCGCGGCGCGCAAGGGCCGGCCGGCCGAGAACGGGCTCGCCGGCATCCCCTGCCCGAACTGCGGCACCCGCGGCGCGTGGACCGAGCCGAAGCAGTTCTCCGGCATGCTCAAGACCTACCTCGGCCCGGTCGAGGACGAGTCGGGGCTGCACTACCTGCGTCCGGAAACCGCTCAGGGCATCTTCGTCAACTTCCTCAATGTGATGACGACGGCGCGCAAGAAGCCGCCGTTCGGCATTGCCCAGACGGGCAAGAGCTTCCGCAACGAGATCACGCCAGGCAACTTCATCTTCCGTACGCGGGAGTTCGAGCAGATGGAGATGGAGTTCTTCGTCGCGCCGGGCACCGACGAGCAATGGTTCGACTACTGGCTGCAAGAGCGATGGAATTGGCACGTCGACCTCGGCATCAAGACTGAAAACCTGCGCTACTACGAGCACCCGAAAGAGAAGCTGTCGCACTACTCGAAGCGCACAATCGACATCGAATACCGATTCTGCTTCGGTGGTTCGGAGTTCGCCGAACTCGAGGGCATTGCCAATCGCACGGACTTCGACCTGACGACGCACTCGCAGCACTCCGGCACCGACCTCAGCTACTTCGACCAGGAACGCAACGAGCGGTGGACGCCCTACGTCGTCGAACCGGCGCTGGGCCTGACCCGGTCGACACTTGCGTTCTTGCTCGACGCGTACGCCGAGGACGAGGCGCCCAACGCGAAGGGTGTGCTGGAGAAGCGGACGGTCCTTCATCTGGACAGCCGGCTCGCACCGGTCAAGGCGGCGGTACTGCCACTTTCGCGCAATGCCGACCTGTCGCCGATCGCACGGGATCTGGCCGCCGAACTGCGCAAGAGCTGGAACGTCGAGTTCGACGACGCGCAGGCGATCGGGCGGCGTTACCGGCGCCAGGACGAGATCGGCACTCCGTTCTGCATAACTGTGGACTTCGACACGCTCACAGATCATGCTGTCACGGTGCGTGAGCGTGATTCGATGTCGCAGGAGCGAGTGGGACTCGACCAGGTCGCGTCGTACTTGGCCGGACGCCTTATCGGCGCCTGACCCGCGGTCGGCCCGGCCGCGGGCAACGTGAGGAGGGACCCACATGACCTACCCACCATCCGGCGGCCCCAATTGGCCCGGCGACCCGGCCGGACAGAATCCGGCCCAGCCCCCTCCCGGCGGGCAGCCCGGCTACGGCCAGCAGCCCCCGGCGTACGGCCAGCAGCCGCCACCTGCCTACGGCCAGCAGCCCCCGCCGTACGGCCAGCAGCCGCCACCTGCCTATGGCCAGGCCGGTGCCTACGGCCAGCAGCCGCCCGTGCCGCCCGGCTACGGGACGCCCTACGGCCCGCAGCCGGGCGGCACGGGCGGCAGCAAGACGCCGCTGATCGCTGCGATCGTCGTGCTGTTGCTCATCGCCGGCGGCGTGGCGGCCTTCTTCCTACTCAAGAGCGACAGCAAGGCCAAGCACGTTGCGGGCCCCAGCAGCAGCGTGTCCGCCAGCACTCACTCCAGCGCGGGCTTCCCGTCGACCCTGCCCAGCAGCGCGAGCTTCCCGTCGACCCTGCCCAGCAACACGGGCTTCCCGTCGACGGGCGGGTCGAGCAGTTCTATCACCGAGACCGATGCCCGCAAGGTCGTCGTGCAGTACATCAACGACATCAACGCTCAGGACCGTACCGACGCCCAGACGGTCATCTGCTCCGGTCTCGTCGACAAGTGGAAGCAGTCCATCGACACTGCGGGCGGCGACTTTACGGTCACCGTCACGACCGCGACGTTTGAAGGATCCACGCCGAGTTCTCAGGGCTTGGATCTGAAGTACTCGCTCAATGTGAAGGCCGTCAGCTCGGGCGCGACCGGCGTCAGCCCCGTGACGTTCACCATCGTCGACGAGGGCGGCTTGAAGATCTGCGGCGAGAAGTAAGGGCTGACGAACTCGGCGGCCCGCCCAGTCCGATCGGGCGGGCCGTCACCTTTTCCGTACCCTGATCGGCGTGAGCATGACGACCCTGACGCCGGTGTGGGCACCTGCGCCCCTTGTGCTGTCCGACCGGGTCGTCGCGGACCCGCCGGTGGTACTTGCGCCGATGGCTGGCATCACCAACACGGCGTTTCGCCGGCTCTGCCGCGAGTCAATGCGCGAGTCGCTCGGCCCGGGGCGGCCGGGCGGGCTGTTCGTCAGCGAGATGATCACCTCGCGCGCCCTCGTCGAAGGCAATCCGAAGACGCTGCGGCTGATCCGCTTCGAGGCCGACGAGCAGCCCCGCAGCCTCCAGCTCTACGGCGTTGATCCTGCGGTGGTCGGCGCGGCGGTGCGCCTGATCGTCGCCGACGACCTCGCCGATCACATCGACCTCAACTTCGGCTGCCCGGTGCCGAAGGTGACCCGCAAGGGCGGGGGAGCGGCGCTGCCGTGGCGGATGGGGCTCTTCGACGACATCGTGACTACGGCTGTGCGGGCCGCGGACGGTGCCGTGCCGGTGACCGTGAAGATGCGCGTCGGCATCGACGCCGAGCATCAGACCTACCGCGAGGCAGCCCTGCGCGCGCAGGACGCCGGCATCGCGCACGTAGCCCTGCACGGTCGGACCGCTGCCGATTTCTACGGCGGCACCGCCGACTGGGCGCCGATCGCCGAGCTGGTCGCCCTGCTCGACATCCCGGTCCTCGGCAACGGCGACATCTGGGAGGCCGACGACGCGCTGCGCATGATGCGCGAGACGGGCTGCGCGGGAGTGGTCGTCGGCCGGGGCTGCCTCGGGCGGCCGTGGCTGTTCGCCGACCTCGCCGCCGCCTTCGACGGGCGCCCTGAGCGGGCCCGGCCCGCCCTGGCGGCCGTCGCCGGCACCATGCGCAGGCACGCGGAGCTGCTGGCCGAGTGGATGGGCGAGCAGCGGGGCGTCACCGACTTGCGCAAGCACGTCGCCTGGTATCTCAAGGGATTCGCGGTCGGCAGCGACCTGCGCGGTGCCTTGGCCTGCGCGTCGAGCCTCGCCGAGCTGGACGATCTGCTCGGCACCCTCGACCTCGACCAGCCATTCCCGCTCGGCGTGCTCGGCCGTCCCCGCGGACGCACCAGCGGCGCCCGTGCGGTGGCGGTACCGGAGGGCTGGCTGGCCAGCGGTGGTTCGCGGACCGTCCCGGCCGGCGCCGAGCTCGCCGACAGCGGCGGATAATCTACGCGACACTAGGCTGCCGGTAGAGCCCATCGTGATGCCGGACGGAGCGAGCCCCATGCCCAAGTACGTGTATGACTTCGCCGAGGGAAACAAGGATCTCAAGGATCTGCTCGGCGGCAAGGGCGCGAACCTCTCGGAGATGACGAACCTGGGCCTGCCTGTCCCGCCCGGCTTCATCATCACCACCGAGGCATGTCAGGCGTATCTGACGAGCGGCCGCCAGCCCACGGAGATGGACGCCGAGGTGTCGAAACATCTCCGTGCGCTCGAGGCGGCGATGGGCAAGAAGCTCGGCCAGTCTGACGACCCGCTGCTGGTATCGGTCCGTTCCGGTGCCAAGTTCTCGATGCCCGGGATGATGGAGACCGTCCTCAATATCGGCCTCAACGACCAGTCGGTGCGGGGGCTCGCGGCACAGTCGGGCAACGAGCGCTTCGCGTTCGACTCCTACCGCCGGCTCATCCAGATGTTCGGCAAAACGGTGCTCGGTATCGCCGGCAAGCACTTCGAGGACGCGCTCGAAGCGGCCAAGGCTGCCAAGGACACCGCCGACGACCTCGATCTCGACGCCGACGACATGCGCAAGGTCGTCGAGACCTACAAGGAGGTCGTCGTCGAGCACGCCGGCCGCCCGTTCCCGCAGGAGCCGCGCGAGCAGATGGACCTCGCGGTCCGGGCGGTGTTCGACTCGTGGAACACCGAGCGGGCCGTCATCTATCGCCGCCAGGAACGCATCCCGGGTGACCTCGGCACGGCGGTCAGCATCGTGGCGATGGTGTTCGGCAACCTCGACATGGACTCCGGCACCGGTGTCGCGTTCACCCGTGACCCCGCCTCCGGCGCGCAGGGCGTCTACGGCGACTACCTGCAGAACGCGCAGGGCGAGGACGTCGTGGCCGGCATCCGCAACACGTTGCCGCTGCCCGACCTGGAAGAGCTGGACAAGAAGTCCTACGGCGAGCTGATGTCGAACATGCAGACGCTCGAGGAGCACTACCGCGACCTGTGCGACATCGAATTCACGATCGAGCGCGGGAAGCTGTGGATGCTGCAGACCCGGGTCGGCAAGCGCACCGCGGCCGCCGCGTTCCGCATCGCGACTCAGCTCGTCGACCAGGGCCTGATCGACATGGACGAGGCGGTCGCGCGCGTCACCGGCGCGCAGCTCGCGCAGCTGATGTTCCCGCGCTTCGACGAGACGGCGCCGCGCAAGAAGATCGCGCAGGGCATGAACGCCTCACCCGGTGCCGCGGTGGGCAAGGTGGTGTTCGACTCCTACACGGCGGTCAAGTGGTCGCGCTCGGGCGAGGACGTCATCCTGGTGCGCCGCGAGACGAACCCCGACGACCTCAACGGCATGATCGCGGCCAAGGGCATCCTCACCTCGCGCGGCGGCAAGACCTCGCACGCGGCGGTCGTCGCGCGCGGCATGGGCAAGACGTGTGTCTGCGGCGTCGAGTCGATCGACGTCAACACCAAGCAGCGCGTGATGCGCGCCGCGCACGGTGTCGAGGTACACGAGGGCGATGTCATCTCCATCGACGGCACGAGTGGCGAGGTGTTCCTCGGCGAAGTGCCCGTCGTCGCCTCGCCGATCGTGCAGTACTTCGAGGGCGAACTCGACCCGGAGGCCGAGGATGCCGACGACCTGGTGCAGGCCGTCGACCGGATGATGCGCCACGCGGACGGCGCGCGACGCATGGTGGTGCGGGCCAATGCCGATACCCCCGAGGACGCAGCGCGGGCCCGCCGATTCGGTGCCCAGGGAATCGGGCTGTGCCGCACCGAGCACATGTTCCTCGGCGAGCGGCGCGCGCTGGTCGAAGCACTGATCCTGGCCGACACCGACGAGGAGCAGCAGCGCGAGCTCACCGAACTACTGCCGCTGCAGCGCGAGGACTTCATCGGCATCCTCGAGGCGATGGACGGGCTGCCCGTCACCATCCGGCTGCTGGATCCGCCGCTGCACGAGTTCCTGCCCGACATCACCGAACTGTCCGTGCGCGTAGCGGTGGCCGAGGCTCGCGGCGAGAAGCGCGAGGGTGATCTGCGCATGCTGCAGGCCGTGCACAGGCTGCACGAGCAGAATCCGATGCTCGGCCTGCGCGGTGTGCGCCTCGGCGTCGTCATCCCCGGGCTGTTCGAGATGCAGTCGCGCGCCATCCTCGAGGCAGCCGCCGAACGGATCCGGGCCGGCGGGGTGCCGCGCGTGGAGATCATGGTGCCGCTGGTCGCGAACGTGCAGGAGTTCGAGACCGTCAAGCAGGCGATCATCCAGGTCGCCCGCGACGTGCGGGCCGAGACCGGCGTACACCTGGAGTTCCTCGTGGGAACCATGATCGAGTTGCCGCGCGCGGCGCTCACCGCCGGCCAGATCGCCGAAGCCGCCGAGTTCTTCTCCTTCGGCACCAACGACCTGACCCAGACCACGTGGGGCTTCTCCCGCGACGACGTCGAGGCGGCGTTCTTCTCCGCCTATCTCGAGAAGGGCATCTTCGGCGTCAGCCCGTTCGAGTCGATCGATCGCGAAGGCGTCGGCGAGTTGATCCGGATCGCCGCCGAGCGCGGCCGCGCCGAGCGGCCCGGGTTGAAGCTCGGGATCTGCGGCGAACATGGTGGGGACCCGGACTCCGTCCACTTCTTCGAAGAGGTCGGCCTGGACTACGTGTCCTGCTCGCCGTTCCGGGTGCCGGTCGCGCGGTTGGAGGCAGGCCGTTCCGTCGCCGAGGATTGAGGGGTCCGAGTACGGTCGAGGGGTGTTCTGGCGCCGATCGCGAGCCGAGACGCGCGACCCGCTCGCCTCGCGGCAGCGGGACCCCGACGGCGGCACGGAGATCCTGCCGAGCGTGGCCCTGGTGCAGCAGATCCTCGACGAGTTCGGTCTGAAGCACGCGATCGACGACGACGGCGACCTGACCGTCCGCTGGGAGAAGGGCAGCGTGTTCTTCTTCTTCTATGGCGAGCGGCACGAGGTGTTGCAGGCGCGGCTGTACCTGAACCGGCGCTTCTCCGTCGACAATCGAGGCACGCTTGCGCTGATTGTCGACGAGTGGAACAGGACCAAGCTGTTCCCGAAGACCTACACAGTGCTGCCCGACGACGGCATGGTCGGCATCTGCGCGGAACAGTGTTACGACTTCGAGGCGGGCGTCACCCGCGCGCAGCTGAAGTACGCCATCGGTATGTGGGTCGACACGCTGCTGCGCTTCACCGACTGGGTCGACGAGCAGGTTTAGTGCCCGAGTATGACGCGGCCGCCCGCGAACGCCGGGTCGGCGAGCTGGCCAAGCGCGCGGGCGCGGCCCTCAGTGCCGCGGCGCGCGGCGAGTTCCAGCGCGATCGCGCGCGCGTGCTGCACTCCTACGCCTTCCGGCGGCTGGCCGACAAGACCCAGGTCGTCGTCCCCGGCGAGGACGACTTTCCTCGGACCCGCCTGACGCACTCCCTGGAGGTGGCCCAGATCGGCCGTGAGATCGGGGCGGCGCTGGGTTGCGACCCCGACGTCGTCGACACCGCTGGACTGGCCCACGACATCGGGCACCCGCCGTTCGGGCACAACGGCGAGGACGCGCTGGACTCGGTGTCCGGCGGGTGCGGTGGCTTCGAGGGGAACGCGCAGACCCTGCGGATCCTCACCCGCCTGGAGGCCAAGGTCAGCTGGCCCTCAGGCGAGCCGGCCGGCCTCAACCTCACCCGGGCCGTGCTCGACGCCTCCTGCAAATACCCCTGGCCGCGGGACGAGGGAACGCGCAAGTTCGGCGTGTACGACACCGACCTGGCTGCCTTCGAGTGGGTGCGCGCCGGTGCGCCCGCCGGCCGGCGTTGCCTCGAGGCGCAGGTGATGGACTGGGCCGACGACGTGGCCTACTCGGTGCACGACGTCGAGGACGGCGTGCACGCCGGGCTGATCCGCCTGGCGCACGTGGACGCCGCCACGCGCGAGGCCCTGTGCACGGTCGCGGCCTCGCTGTATTCGACGCACCAGCCCGCCGAGCTGGCGCCGGTGCTCGACGAACTGCTCGAGCTGCCGACACTGCGAGATCTGGGCGGCTACGACGGTTCCTATCTCGCGCAGGCGGCGGCCAAGCGGGCGACCAGCGAGCTGACCGGGCGCTTCGCCGGTGCGGCCGTCCAGGCGACCCGGGCGGCCCACGGCGACGGGCCACTGCGCCGTTACGCCGCCGACCTGGTGCTGCCGGCGGCGATCGTGGCCGAATGCGCCCTGCTCAAGGCGCTGGCCGCGCACTACGTGATGCAGCGCCCGGGCTCGGTGGCCCGGCAAAGCGCCCAGCGGACGCTGCTCGTCGAGCTTGTCGAGGCGGTCGCCGTCGGCGCGCCGGACACCCTCGACCGTGGCCTGGCCCCGGCCTGGCAAGTGGCCGCGGACGACGCCGGGCGGCTGCGCGTCGTCATCGATCAGGTCGCCCAGCTGACCGACTCCTCCGCCGTCGCCTGGCACGCCCGCCTCGTCAGGGCTCGCGCTTAGGACGTGTCTGCTGATCCCATGCTCTGCTGCGCGGCGGCCGGATCGCCGCCTGGCGGCGTTGTCGTCGTCGTCCATACAAGAGCGGTATGGCCTCCTCCTCCGCCTTGCCAGCCGCCGTCCGGCCGCCGCTCGCGACGAGCGGGGATCAGCAGACACGTCCTAGACTCACGGCGTGGCAGGGCGCATCCGGGACGAGGACATCGCCCTCGTCCGCGAGAAGACGCCCATCGCCGACGTCATCGGCGAGCACGTCCAGCTGCGCAACGCCGGCGGCGGCAACCTCAAGGGCATCTGCCCGTTCCACGAGGAGAAGTCCCCGTCGCTGTCCGTGTCGCCGGCGCGCGGGCTGTACCACTGCTTTGGATGTTCCGCCGGTGGCGACGTGATTCGCTTCGTGCAGAACATGGAGCACCTCGACTTCAGTGAAGCGGTCGAGCGGTTGGCCGCGCGCGCGAACGTGCAACTGCGCTACGTCGAGGGCGGGCCCGCGCCGTCGCGCACCCATGGCCAGCGGGCCCGGCTCGTCGAGGCGCATGGCGCCGCGGCCGCGTTCTACGCCGAGCGGCTGCGAAGCCCGGACGCCAGGCCGGCGCGCGAGTTCCTGGCAGGACGTGGCTTCGACGAACAGGTCGCCGAGCGTTTCGGGTGCGGCTACGCGCCGGCGGGCTGGGATCAGCTCACGAGGCACCTGCTGGCCAAGGGATTCGCGGCTGCGGAGCTCACCCTTGGTGGCCTGTCGCGAGAGTCCGGTCGCGGCTCGCTCATCGACCGGTTCCATCGGCGCCTGCTCTGGCCGATCCGCGACGTCGCCGGTGATGTAGTCGGCTTCGGGGCGCGGCGCCTGTTCGACGACGACAAGGTCGAGGCCAAGTACCTGAACACCCCCGAGACGCCGATCTACAAGAAGAGCCACCTGCTCTACGGCGTCGACGTCGCCAAGCGTGAAATCGCCCGCCAGCACCGCGCGGTGATCGTCGAGGGCTACACCGACGTGATGGCCTGCCACCTCGCCGGCGTGACGACTGCGGTGGCCACCTGCGGCACGGCCTTCGGAGCCGACCACGTCTCCGTGGTGCGCCGCATGCTGATGGACTCCGACGCGTTCACCGGCGAGGTGATCTTCACCTTCGACGGCGACGCCGCCGGCATGAAGGCCGCCGAGCGCGCGTTCGGTGACGACCAGAAGTTCATGGCCCAGACCTTCGTCGCGATCGAGGCGACCGGCCTGGATCCCTGCGACCTGCGGATGAAGTCCGGCGACACCGCCGTGCTCGACCTGGTGGCCCGGCGCATCCCGCTCGTGGAGTTTGTGTTGCGTGCGACGGTCGGCCGGTTCGACCTGGACACCGCCGAGGGACGCGTCGGCGCGCTCGACCGGGGCGTGCCGCTGGTCGCGCAGATCAAGGACCGGGCGCTGCGCGACGAGTACGCGCGGCGGCTGGCCGGGCTCGTCGGCGCAGGTGATCCGCTCGACATCGTGGCGCGGGTTCGCGGGCTGGTTCGTTCGGGGGAGCAGCGCTCCGGCGGCGCAGGGCCGGCCCGCCCGGTCGAGCCGGACACGACCCGTGTCGACGAGGCGGTGGCCTCCGTCGAGCGCGAGGTTCTCAAGATCGCGCTGCAACTGCCGGCCGTCGCCGGACCGCAGTTCGACACACTCGCCGAGGATGCCTTTCTCCTGCCGGCGCACCAGAAGTTGCGCCGCGCGATCGCGGCCGCCGGGGGGACTGCCGCCGCGGTCAGCGGACCCGCGTGGACGTCCTCGGTCGAGGCCAGCCTGCCCGACGAGGCGCTGCGCAGCGGCGTGCATGCGCTGGCCGTCGAGCCACTGCGGGCTGGCGCCGACTCGCAGGATCGCTATGCCGACGCGGTGCTGGCACGGTTGCACGAGATCGTCGCCGGACGGCAGGTCGCGGCCCTGAAGTCCAGGCTGCAGCGCATCAACCCGATCGAGGCACCCGAGGAGCATGCGCGCCTGTTCGGCGAACTGATCTCGCTGGAGAGCTACCGCCGCAGTTTGCGCGAGCGGGCCATCGGCGGGCAGTGATGGCTTTGTTCCACCGACGGGAGACGCCGCCCGCAGAGGTGACGGCGCGACTGCCGAAGGACGAGCGGGTGGTGTCGTGGGCCGACGTCGCCTCCGGCGGCGTCGTGCTGGCGACGTCGCGCGGCTTGTGGTGGCCCGGCACCGACGGCCCCAGGCTGATCGGCTGGGAGCACATCGACAAAGCGGTCTGGCGCGACAGCCGGCTGACGGTGACCGAGGCGGAGGTCGTTGACGACCTGTTGCTGGTCGAGCGGCCGGCGATCTCGGTCGAGCTGTGCCTGCCGCGCGATCTGCCGGCGGCCGTGCGCAAGCGGGTCGAGGCCAACGTCGTGCGCTCGGAAGTCCGGGCGGTCAGCGGCGGACACGCGCGATTCGTCGCGCGCCGTATACCCGGCCGCGACGGGGTGGTGTGGTGGGTACGGCTGGAACGCGGGTTACCCGACACCGACCAGGTGCGTTCGCAGGTCAGCGCCGAACTTGCGGTCCTGCGTGCCGGGTGGGCCGATGCCCAGCCCTAGCGGCCGTGTCCGTTCGCTCCGTTGGCGCCGTGGCCAACCGGTGCGCCGCGCAGCTTGGCGCCCACCGAATTGCGGGCCTGCGCCTTGGCCATGTCGACCTGCGCACGCAACACGCCGGCCGTCGACTGGACGGTCTGGCTGCCGGCGATCTTGCGGCCTATCGCGACGATGGTCTCGTACCGTTCTCGTCCAGCACGCGCGCCCAGCACGTAGCCGACAGCTGCCCCGACCACGAACGAGAGCTTCATCGCGGATCTCCTTCAGGCTTGGTTCGCTCCACTCTAACCCCGGCGCATCGCCCTTCGATGGTGGGATAAGCTGGCTCGGCTGCGACGCCCGAGGGCGACGAGAACGGCAATCCCCCGTAGCTCAATTGGCAGAGCATTCGACTGTTAATCGAAGGGTTACTGGTTCGAGTCCAGTCGGGGGAGCCAGCAAATATAAGGGCTGTGGGGCTTTGGTTGGAAGATCAATGAGCTTGAGTGTCACGAGAATGTCACAAGCCCCCCACCCAAGGAGCCCTTCTCGGCTGCCCTGCCCGTCACTTGGGAGCACCGCTCGCATGTCCTGATTTCATGGCGGATGCCAGAGCCGCCCCGACGATGGACAGCTCGGCCGGGTGCGCGTGGCTATAGGTGCGCCGCATGACTACCTCGTCGTGGCCGTGCCACGCGGCGACAAGATGGTCGGCGACGCCGGCGTCGCGCAACACGGTCACGGAGGTGTGCCGGGCGGCGTGCAAGCTGACTGCCGACACCCCCGCGGCGACACAGTGCTCTCGCCAGGCGTCGGTCCAAACCTCTGGCCGAAGGGGCTCGCCAGCGGCGCTCACCGCGAGGTAGCCGCGCTGCGTGTGCTCGCTTCCGAAGGCTTTGACCTGCGCGTCACGCATCGCGCGGATTGCTTCAAAAAGGTCGTCGGGGAGCGGGAGCGTGCGGGCGCCTCGCGAGGTCTTGGGCTTACCGATGACGCTGCGCCCATTGACGTC
>DAITQD010000059.1:0-15760 GCA_036833255.1 Jatrophihabitantaceae bacterium | reverse complement strand
TTTTACAAGAGACCCGAAACGCAACGCGAGAGCAACTGGGCACGCCAGCGACTAGACAGCCAGCCCCGGAAGCGGCAGCGCCGTCGCGGGCCGCCGATTACGCCGCAGCCAGACCCGCCGAGTGCCATCCACATAGCGCACCACCCGGGCCAGCTCCCAGCCCCCGAACTCCGCGTGCAACGAGAGCTGCGCCGCCGCGGTCGGCCGGGTGACGTCAGCCGGGATCCGCAGCGGCGCGTATTCCCAATCGGGGTCGGCACCGTCCTCGGTGCGCACCGCGGTCATGGACCTCATTCAACGCCCATCACCGGCCCATGACCACCCAGGCGCGAGGCAAAGTTCAGCGGCGCCCGAACATTATCCGTCCTGGCATGCTAGCGGTGAGCACTCGGTCATCCGACGGTCGAGCAACGTGGAGGCAGTCATGGGCGCACGCGTCTGCGTCATCGGCGCGGGCTCGTCGGGCATCGCCGCCTGCCAGGTCCTACAGGACCGCGGCATCGAGTTCGACTGCTACGAGGCGGGCTCCGAGGTCGGCGGCAACTGGCGCTACCTGAACGACAACAACATGTCTTCGTCGTACAAGTCGCTGCACATCAACACCTCGCGCCAGATCATGGAATACGCCTGTTTCCCGATGAACGACGAGTATCCGACCTACCCCAACCACGTGCAGATCGCGCACTACTTCGACACGTTCGTCGACAACTTCGGCTTGCGCGAGCGGATTCAGTTCCGCACCGAGGTCGTCCACGTCGGACCGGGCGCGGACGGTGGCTGGGACGTCACGGTCCGCAGCCGCGGTCACGCCGAGACCACCACCGAGCGCTACGAGGCCGTGCTCGTGGCGAACGGACATCACTGGGACGCGCGGCTGCCCGAACCGGCCTTCCCCGGCAGCGACACGTTCACCGGCAGGCAGACCCACTCACACCACTACAAGACCTTCGAGGGCTACGAGGGCAAGCGCGTGCTGGTGCTGGGCATCGGCAACTCGGCCTGCGACATCGCGGTCGAGACGTCGACGGTGTCCGAGCGGACGTTCCTGGCGATGCGTCGGGGCGCGCACGTGCTGCCCAAGTACGTGTTCGGCATCCCCACCGACCACCTGACGACCTCCCCGTTCGCGCGGGCACCTTTCTTCTGGATGCGTCGCCTCAGCTTCGAGGTGGTGCTGCGTCTCTCCCGCGGCAAGATCACCAAGTACGGCCTGCCCGAGCCCGACCACCGCCTGCTGTCGGCGCACCCGACGATCTCCGACGACCTCCTCACCCGGCTGGGCCACGGCGACATCACCGTCAAGCCGAACATCGAACGCCTCGACGGGGACAAGGTGTATTTCGTCGACGGCAGTGCCGAGCAGATCGACGTGATCGTCTACTGCACCGGCTACAAGATCAAGTTTCCGTTTCTCGACGAGCGGCTGCTGGCCGCGCACAACAACGAGATCTCGCTGTACCACCGGGTCGTCGACCCGGCTCACCCAGGCCTGTACTTCGTCGGCCTGGTGCAGCCGCTCGGCGCGATCATGCCGCTGGCCGAGGCGCAGTCCGGGTGGGTCGCCGACCTGCTCGACGGCAGCGCGACGCTGCCGGCCGACGGTGAGATGCGCCGAGAGATCGCCGCGTACCACCGGGCGGTCCGGAAACGCTACGTCGCATCGAAGCGGCATACGATCCAGGTCGACTTCCTCGAACACTTCGCCGAACTCAAGCGCGAACGCGCTGCCGGCAAGACCCGCCGTGGCCAGTCGCGCAAGTTGCCGGCCGCGTCGCGTACTACTGCTCGCTGACGTACTCGGCGAGCATCGCCTGCAGCCGAGTCCGCCTCGGCAAGGTGCCGATCTGGCGGACGGCACGGGCCAGTGCCGGGCCCGCGGCGTGCACGATGGAAAGGTGCCGCTGCGCCCGCGTCATCGCCGTGTAGACCAGCGGGCGCGACAGCATGCCGCCGGCCTCGGGCGGCACCACGACCACGACGGCAGGGAATTCCGAGCCCTGCGCCCGGTGCACGGTGATCGCCCAGCCGTGCACCAGGTCGGCCAGTGCCTTGCCCTTCACGTCGGCCGGGCCGGACGCGAACTCGACGGTCACCGTGCCGTCGCGCTCGACCTCGACCACCACCCCGACCTCGCCATTGGCATAGCCGAACGGCGCGGCCTCCAGATGGTTCGCCGTCGCGACCACCCGGTCGCCGACGTCGAAACGGCGCTGCCCCGTCCCCGGGTTGAGCTTGGCCTTCAGCACGGCGTTGAGCGCCAGCGTCCCCGCGGCGCCGCGATGCACCGGCGTCACCACCTGCACCTGGTCGGCCGGGATGCCGAGCGCGCGCGGGATGGAGTCGGTAACCAACTGCGCCACTCGATGCGCGGCCTCGGCCGAGCCACGCGCGGCGACGACGACCACCTCGCGGGTGGGATCGTCGACCGGCGGCAGGTCGCCCCCGCGCACCGCGATGGCCAGGCGCGCGATGGAACCGCCCTCGGCCTGGCGGTAGAGGGTCGTCAACTCGGTGACGGGGACGCGGCCGGAGTCGATGAGGTCGCCTAGCACCCGGCCCGGCCCGATGGACGGCAGCTGCGCAGCATCACCGACGAAGACGAGATGCGTGCCGTCGGCACACGCGGAAAGCAGCGCGTCGGCGAGCTCGACGTCGAGCATCGAGGCCTCGTCGACGACGACGACGTCCTCGTCGAGCGGCCAGTCCTCGCCTCGCGCGAAGCCGCCGTCGAAGATGACGTTCTCGCCGAACTGCCGAGGCTGCGCACCGAGGAGCCGATGGATCGTAGACGCGGGGGCGTCGCACAGCTCCTCGAGCCGCTTGGCGGCGCGACCGGTGGGCGCGGCGAGGGCCACGGTGCGCCCCGCGTGCTCGGCGAGGGAGACGATCGCCGCGACGGTGCGGCTCTTGCCGGTGCCTGGGCCGCCGGTGAGGACGCTGACGCCGCTCTGCAACGCCGCGGAGACCGCAGCGCGTTGCGCGTCGTCGAGCGGGCCCGCGGCGCTGCGTTTCGGATCGGCCTTGATCGGCTCCGCGGTCGCGACCAGGCGGGCGATGCCCTGCCCGATGCCGTCCTCGGCCTCGGCGAAGCGCGCCAGCCCGAGCACGTCACCGTCGTCGACCTCGACCACGACCGCGGACTCAACCGCCGCAGCCACGGCTGCCACTGCGTCACCCACGCCGAACTCCGTCAATGCGTGCAGGACGTCCTCGCGTGGCGCCACGGTGTGTCCCTCACGCGCGATGCGGGTGAGGACGTAACCGACGAGGGCCCGGCCTCGGCGCGGGTCGTCGCGGCGGACGCCGGGGATCGCCAGTCGGGCGACCCGGTCGGCGTCACCGGGCGTCACCCCGTGGATCGCCAGTAGTTGCCACGGGTCCTCGCGCAGCAGCCGCGGCGCCGGCGGCCCGAGCGCATCGACCACCCGGCCCGCGACCCGGACGTCGACGTCGGCCGGGACGAGCAGATCGGCCACCTCGTACACCGGACCGGCCGCGACGAAGGACGACAGCAGGCGGCCGGCGCGCGTCGGACCCACCTTGGGCAGTGCGCCCAGGTTGGTGGCAGTGACGTCGGCCGGACCCTCGATGCCCGCCCCCGCCAGCGCGCCCGCGAGGGTGCGGCCCAGCCCGGGCCACAGGCCCGCGGCGCAGAAGGCGGCGAAGACGGGATCCGGACTCATCGGCTCGCCCGCTTGCGTCGCTCGGCTATCAGCTGACGTCCTCGGGATAGGCGAGCACGGGAGCGGACACCTCGTCGAGGGCCTGCCGGATCTCCTGCGGCAGGTCGAGCGTCTCGCAGGCCAGTGCCGCCGTCAGTTGGCCGAGGGTGCGCGCCCCCAGGATCGGGGCCGTCACTCCGGGCTTGTCGCGCAGCCACGCCAACGCCACCGCGACCGGCGAGGTAGCCAGCCCTTCGGCCGCCGTCGCCACGGCCTCGACGATGCCGAGCGTCGCGACCTGCTGCATCGGCGCCAGGTTGCGCCCACCGCCCGCTGCCCGCGAGTCGTTCGGCACACCTGCTCGGTACTTGCCGGTGAGCACGCCGCCGCCCAGCGGCGAGTACGGCAGCACGCCGACGCCGAGCGCCTCGCACGCCGGGATGACCTCCCGCTCGACGCCGCGGTCGAGCATCGAGTAGCGCACCTGGTTGGCCACGATCGGTGCGCGGCCGGGCACGGCACGCTGCCACGTCGCCGCGCGTGCCACCCGCCAGCCGCAGTAGTTGGAGACGCCGACATAGCGCGCCTTGCCCGCGGCCACCGCGGCGTCCAACGCGGACAGCGTTTCGTCGAACGGCACGGTGTCGTCGATGTAGTGCACGTACCAAAGGTCGATGTAGTCGGTGCCCAGCGCACGCAATGATTCGTCCAGACGGCGCAGGAGTGTTCCCCGCGACGCGTCGACGATCCGATCGTCGGGGGTACGCGTGATGCCCGCTTTCGTGGCGATGACCAGCTCCGAGCGCGGCACGACGTCCGCGACCAGCGAGCCCAGGATTTGCTCGGCCACGCCGTAGCCGTAGGACACCGCGGTGTCGACGAGCGTGCCGCCGGCGTCGCGGAATGAGACGAGCTGCGCCGCGGCCTCGTCCGCGTCGGTCTCCTGGCCCCACGTCATCGTGCCCAGGCCGAGGTGGGAGACCTTCAGGCCGCTGCGGCCCACACTGCGCTGCTTCACGCCGCGAAACTACCGGCTCGCCGCCGGGGCGAGCCGGTGGGTGCTCGCTATGGTGACGCGGTGAAGCTCGGACTGAACCTCGGCTACTGGGGCATGGGCAATGACGCCGACAATCTGGCGCTCGCCCGGGAGGCCGACCAGCTTGGCTTCTCGGTGGTCTGGGCGGCCGAGGCGTACGGGTCCGACGCGGTCACCGTGTTGAGCTGGGTGGCGGCGCAGACGAGTCATGTCGATGTCGGCAGCGCAATCCTGCAGATCCCGGCCCGAACGCCGGCGATGACCGCCATGACGGCCGCGACCCTCGACACACTCTCTGGCGGCAGGTTCCGGCTGGGACTCGGGGTGTCCGGCCCGCAGGTGTCCGAAGGCTGGCACGGCGTGCGCTTCGCCAAACCGCTGGCCCGGACCCGCGAGTACGTCGACATCGTCACCATGGCACTGTCTCGGCAGCGGGTGCGCTACGAGGGCGACACGTACCGGCTGCCGTTGCCCGACGGGCCGGGCAAGGCGCTGCGCCTGACGGTGCACCCGGTCCGCGAGCACATCCCGATCTACCTCGCCGCGGTCGGGCCGAGGAATCTCGAGCTCGCCGGCGAGATCGCAGACGGCTGGCTCGCCCTCTTCTTCGCACCGAGGTTCGCCGATGAGCACCTCGAGCACCTGCGCGCAGGACGGGCCAAGGCCGGCAAGACGCTCGACGGGTTCGACGTCGTCGCCTCCGTACCGATGGTCGTCGGCGACGACCCGGTCGAATGCGCCAAGCCGGTGCGTCCCTACGCCGCGCTCTACGTCGGCGGGATGGGCAGCCGCGAGCAGAACTTCTACAACGACCTGGCCGTGCGGATGGGCTATGCCGACGAGGCCGCCGAGGTGCAGGACCGCTACCTCTCACGCGACTACGACGGCGCGGCAGCGGCGATCCCCGCTGAGTTCGTCGACGCGACGTCGTTGCTCGGGCCACCGGGACGCATCGCCGAGCGGATGGTCGAATTCGCCGACGCTGGGGTCACCAACCTGTCGATCACGCCGTTCGGTACCACGATGGACGAGCGGCTGGCGGCGTTGCGCACTGCCTTCGACGCCCTCGACAAGTCCGGCGTCGCCGCATGACCTTCCTCCAGGCCATCGTGCTCGGCGTCGTCCAAGGACTCACCGAGTTCCTGCCGATCTCGTCCACGGCGCACCTGCGCATCGTGCCGGCGCTAGTCGGCTGGAAGTTCCATTACGGCAACACGACGACCAACGACCCCGGCGCCCCGTTCACGGCAGTGATCCAACTCGGGACCACGCTGGCTATCGTCCTGTACTTCTGGCGCGAACTGCTGCACGTCACGGTGGCCTGGGTGCGGGGCATCTACGACAAGTCGGTGCGCGGCTCGCTGGAGTACCGGCTCGGCTGGTACCTGATTCTCGCGACGGTGCCGGTCGGGGTCTTCGGGCTGGTTTTCAGCAAGCAGATCGAGACGGGGGCCCGCAACCTCTGGCTGATCGCCTCGGCGCTCATCGGGCTGGCCGTCGTGCTGGGCGCGGCGGAGAAGATCGGCTCGAGCGACCGTGTTGAAGAGCAGCTCAACTTCAAGGATGCTGCCGTCGTCGGCGCGGCTCAGGCGCTCGCCCTGGTCCCCGGCGCGTCGCGATCCGGCACCACGATCACCGCCGGGCTGTTCCGCGGCCTCACCCGGGAAGCCGCTGCTCGATTCTCGTTCCTGCTGTCGATCCCGGCGGTGGTGCTGTCCGGCGGGTACGAGGCGGTCAAGCACGCCAAGGACAAGAACGGGCCCGGTGGGGGCCTCACCGGCGTCGCGCTGGTCTTCGCGTTCATCGTCGGGTTGGCCTCGATCGCCTGGCTGATGCGCTGGTTGACCAGCCACAGCACGTTTGTATTCGTCTACTACCGCATCGGTCTCGGTGTGCTGCTACTCGTGCTGCTGAGCACCGGCGTGCTGAGCGCCACGAAGTAGATGTCCACCCTGCTGCTGCTCCGGCATGGCCTCACCGCCATGACCGGTCCGGTGCTCGCCGGGCGCACGCCGGGCGTGCACCTCGACGAGCGGGGCCACGCGCAGGCAGCAGCGGCGGCCGCTCGGATCGCCGCGCTGCCGCTGGCCGCCGTGGTCACGAGTCCGCTCGAACGCTGCACCGACACCGCGGCGGTCGTGCGTGCGGCACAGCAGGCCGCCGGGCGTGAGCCCGCGTGGGAGGTCGACGATCGGCTCGTCGAGTGCGGCTACGGGGACTGGACCGGGCGTGCGCTCAAGGACCTGGCGAAGGACCCGATGTGGAAGGTCGTGCAGACCCAGCCTTCGGCGGCCCGCTTCCCGGCCGGCGAGGCGATGATCGAGATGTCGGCCCGTGCCGTGGCCGCCGTCCGCGACTGGGACGCCCGGCTCGGTCCGGACGCGATCTGGGTCGCCTGCAGCCACGCGGACGTCATCAAGGCGGTCCTCGCCGATGCCCTCGGACTGCACCTCGACCAGTTCCAGCGCATCGTCGTCGACCCCTGCTCGGTGTCGGTCGTCCGCTACACCGAGACACGCCCCTACGTGCTGCGGGCCAACGACGTCGGCGGCGAACTGTCCGCCTTCGTGCCGCCGGCCAAGAAGGGCAGGCGTCGCAAGGCATCCGATGCGACGGTCGGCGGCGGCGCCGGCAGCGGCCAGGTCTGAGCTCACCGGCGGGAAGCTAGGCTCGAAGGCACCATGTCGCGCCAAATCTTCCTCTTCGAGCGTCCCCGCCGCTTCGTGGCCGGGACCGTCGGCACTCCCGGCGAGCGGACCTTCTACCTGCAGGCCGCCGATGGTCTCCGGGTCGTCTCGGTGTCCCTCGAGAAGCAGCAGGTGGCGGTGCTCGCCGACCGTCTCGAGCAGCTACTCGACGAGGTGGTCACGCGTACCGGCACCGCGTTGCCGGCGACCGAATCCGACAGCGAGGCTCTCGAGCAGCCGATCGACGAGGAGTTCCGCGTCGGGGCGATGGGGCTGGCCTGGGACGGTGACGCGGGGCTGGTGGTGATCGAGGCGCAGGCGCCGGTGGAGGACACCGAGATCGCGCAGGAGACCTTGCTCGAGGACGTCGAGGAGGGGCCCGACGCGCTGCGCGTGCTGATCGAGCCACGGCGCGCCCGCGCGTTCGTCGACCGGGCGCGCAAGGTGATCTCCGCGGGTCGGCCGCCGTGCCCGCTGTGCGGGCAGCCGCTCGAACCCGGCGGCCACGTCTGTCCGCGGCACAACGGCTACCACCGCAGCAATCCGCTCGGCATATGATTCCCGACGGGCTGACGCCGCCCGTCGATCTCGACGTCGACGAAGCGCTTACCCTGCTGCGCGGCGGTGAGCTCTCCGTCGAAGGCCGTCTCGTCGATGCATCGAACGCGACGCTGTACTGCGCGATCAGCGGCGACGGTATGACGGCTGCCTGCGTGTACAAGCCGGTTGCGGGGGAGCGCCCGCTGTGGGACTTCCCCGACGGCTCACTTGCCGAACGGGAGGTCGCCGCCTACGAGGTGTCGGCGGCGACGGGCTGGTCGATCGTGCCGCCGACGGTCTACCGCGACGGACCCCTCGGACCGGGCATGGTGCAGCTGTGGATCGCCGAGGACCTCACGGTCGACGTCGTCGGCATGATCCGGCGCCGTGACGGCCATCAGCTACGTCGCGTTGCGGTGTTCGACGTGGTCGTCAACAACGCCGACCGTAAGGGCGGGCACCTGCTGCCGACCGTCGGTGGGCACGTGTACGGCGTCGACCACGGTGTGACATTCCATGTCCAGGACAAGCTGCGCACGGTGCTGTGGCAGTGGGCGGGCAACCGGCTGCCCGCCGAGATCGTCGCCGACCTCGGGGCGCTTCGCGCGCAACTCGACGTCACCCTCGGGGAGCGGCTGCACGAGCTGCTCACGACGCGCGAGGTGCGGCGCACGATCCGCCGTGTCGAGCGCCTGCTAGCCACCGGCCGCCACCCCGAACCCAGCCACGACTGGCCACCGGTGCCCTGGCCGCCGATGTAAGCGTCATCTCCCCACCACGGAGCCCTAATCGGTCAACGGACGCACTGGCAGTGACTTCCTGAGCGCGGAATCGACCAACCGCAGGTCGGCGGTGATCAATTCGGCGTCGAGATCGAGTGCCAGCAGCACGTAAAGGGCGTCGTACGTCGTCACCCCCCAGTCCAACGCGGCGGGCAGGGAACGAAACCAGCGCTCCGTGCCACCGATGAACTCCAGCCCGAGCGAAGCGACAGCGTCGAGCGCGGCCAGCGCATCGTCGGCGTCCAGGACGCCCTGCGCGACCCGCTTGCGCAGTCCGTTGCCGACTTCGCCTACCAGGTGTTCGGGTGCGACCAGCGACACCGCTCCATCGGCCAGGTGGGTCAACAGCGAGGTGGCTTCGTCGCTGCCGGCCTCGGTCACCACCCATTTCAACGCGACCGAGGCGTCAACGACAACCAGTGTGCTCACCTGGCCGTGTCCCGGTCCTCTCGCACCAACTCCTCGGCCGCTGGCGCACCGGCCGGCAGCCGGCTGCGACGTTGGATATCCCGCAGGCGCTCGATGGCGGCCTGCTGCTTTGCCGACTGGCCGCCGGCGGGCGCGAGCGCCTGGCGCAGTAAGGCGATCGCCTCGGCCGACATTGACCGCCCCTCGGAGACAGCCTGCTCGCGGAGCCGCTCGTGCAACTCCGCGGGAAGGTTTCGAACATGCAACTCAGGCATGGGACCACTGTAGTCCCAGCCTGGGACTCGCACCGAGATTCGACCCGGTAGGTCGCAACACGTCCGGCGGGACTCCTACCGGGAGTCGGGCTGCGCCGTGACCAGATCCTCCAGGCGCTGCAGGGTGGCCAGGATGCCCTTGCGATTGCGGGCGGGAAAGCCTGACAGCCGCAGGATGATCCTGTTATTCGCAGGTCGGGCGTCCCACTGCTCGGTCACCTTGGTGCCCCCGTCCACCGGCTCAAAGATGTAGCGCCAGACGTGGCCGTTGAAGTGCCGCCAGGCGATCTGCTTGCTCTCGTCGAATTCGACGACGGTGTTGGTGATCTTGTACGGCGCACCGAGATTCATGTCCATGCCGAACTTCGCGCCCAGGCTCAACCGGGTCGGCACATCGTCGCGGGTGGCCTTGAGGCTGCCCGAACCGTCCATGACAGGGTGCATCGCCGGGTCGGCGACGATGTCGAACAGCCGCTGGGGATCGGCCGCGATGACCTTGTTCTCCGATACCAGGTAGGCGCTCATGGCTCTCAGTGTGCCCGATACCGTGGGAGCCATGCGGTCCTGGCTCACGTGCGACGTCCCTTCGCTGCCGGGACGGGGCGACGCGCTACGGCTCTTCGACACCGCATCAGGCGAAGTGCGCGAGACCAGCCCCGGCCGCCCGGCGGGGCTATACGTCTGCGGCATCACCCCGTACGACGCGACGCACCTGGGCCATGCGGCCACCTATCTCGCCTTCGACCTGGTGCAGCGGGTGTGGCGCGACGCGGGACACGAGGTGCACTACGTCCAGAACGTCACCGACATCGACGACCCACTGCTGGAGCGGGCCGCGCACATCGGCGAGAACTGGATGAGCCTGGCCGAGCGGGAGATCGAACTGTTCCGCCAGGACATGACCGCGCTGCGGGTGCTGCCGCCCGACGACTACATCGGCGCCGTCGAGTCCGTGCCCGAGCTGACCGACGCGATCACCAGGCTGCTCGCCGACGACGCGGCGTACTACATCGACGACGACATCTACTTCGACGTGTCCAGTTCGGGGCGCTTCGGCTACGAGTCCAACTTCGACCGGGACACGATGCTGACCCTGTTCGCCGAGCGCGGCGGCGATCCGCACCTCGCCGGCAAACGCGACGCCCTCGATTCGCTGCTGTGGCGCGGTCACCGCCTCGGCGAGCCGTTCTGGGACACCCCGCTGGGCAAGGGACGGCCCGGCTGGCACATCGAATGCTCGGTGATCGCGCTCAACCGCCTCGGCATGGGCTTCGACGTCCAGGGCGGAGGGTCGGATCTGATCTTCCCGCACCACGAGCATTCCGCGGCCCACGCGGAGGCGCTCACCGGCACCGCGCCGTTCGCCAAGCACTACGTGCATGCCGGCATGATCGGGCTCGACGGCGAGAAGATGAGCAAGTCGCGCGGCAACCTGGTGCTGGTGTCGAAGCTGCGCGTCGGCGGCGTCGACCCCATGGCCATCCGACTGGCCCTGCTCGACGGGCACTACCGCGCCGACCGGGAATGGACGGGCGGGCGCCTGCCAACGGCCGAGATCAGGCTGGGGCGGTGGCGCAACGCCGTCGCTATGCCGTCCGGGCCACCCGCCGAGGCGTTGCTGGCCGAGGTGCGGGCGGCACTCGCCGACGACCTGGACACGGTGACCGCGTTAAGCGCGATCGACCGATGGGTCGCCCGGGCCACCGGCGGCGACGACGCCGGCGCGCCAGTGCTGGTCCGTCAGCTCGTCGACGCGCTGCTCGGCATCGAACTGTGACTCACCCGCGGGAGCCCGGGCCGGCATGCCCGCCGCCCCGGTCGCGGCGGCGCAGGTAGCGCTCGAACTCGCGCGCGATCGCGTCGCCCGACGCCTCGCCGAGCTGGCTGCGATCGATCTCGTCGTCACGCTCCTCGAGGTTGCGGATGTAATCGGTGACCTCGTCGTCCTCGGCCGCCATCTCGTCGACCAGTTTCTGCCATTCGTCGGACTGCTGCGGCAGCTCGGCCAGCGGCACGGGCAGATCGAGCACCTCCTCGACGCTGTGCAGCAGGGCGAGGGTGGCCTTGGGATTCGGCGGTTGGGACACGTAATGCGGCACGCCTGCCCAGAACGAGATCGCCGGGATGCCGGCCGCCACACAGGCGTCCTGCAGCACGCCGACGATGCCGCTGGGTCCCTCGTAGCGCGATTTCTCCAGGCCGTAGCGGGCGGCCGAGTCGGCGTCGTAGGACGTTCCGGTCACCGCGGTGGGCCGGGTGTGCGGCGTGTCGGACAGCAACGCGCCGAGCGTCACGACGATCCGCACGTCCAGCTCGCGGATGACGGCAAGCAGCTCGTCGCAGAAGCTGCGCCAGCGCATGTTGGGCTCGATGCCGCGCACGATGACGAGGTCGAACTCCGCGCCCGGCGGCCGGCACACCGAGAACCGGGTGGTGGGCCAGCTGATCCGGCGGCTGACACCGTCGACGAGCGACACGGTCGGCCGGTTGACCTGGAAGTCGTAGTAGTCATCTGGGTCGATCTCGGTGAGCGGCTGCGCGTCCCAGATGAGTTCGAGGTGCTCGACGGCGCCGCTGGCCGCGTCCCCGGCGTCGTTCCAGCCCTCGAAGGCGGCCACCAGGACCGGATCGACCAGCTCGGGCCAGCCTGCGCCGTCGAAGACAGTCATACATCCACCCTACGACCGCCGCCTGGCAGGCACAGCTCGAACGAGTTCAGCACCCGCCGGTAACCTTGCGTCATGGCATATACACCCCCAGCGTCGTCGTTGCTGGATGCGCTCGCCGAGCGCGTTGTCGTCGGCGACGGAGCGATGGGGACGATGCTGCAGGCGGCCGATCTCAGCCTCGACGATTTCGAGGGCCTCGAGGGGTGCAACGAGATCCTCAACGTAACCCGTCCCGACGTCGTCAAGAGCGTCCACGAGGCCTACTACCGGGCCGGGTCCGACGCGGTGGAGACGAATACCTTCGGCACCAACTGGTCAAACCTCGGCGATTACGACATCGGCGACCGGGTCCGTGAACTCGCGCGGGCAGGCGCCGCGTTGGCCAAGGAAGTCGCCGACGGCTGGTCGACGCCGGACCAGCCGCGCTGGGTGCTCGGCTCCGTCGGGCCAGGCACCAAGCTGCCGACATTGGGCCACGTCCACTACTCGGTGCTGCGCGATGCCTACCAAGAGCAGGTCGCCGGCATGCTCGAAGGCGGCATCGACGCGGTCATTATCGAGACCTGCCAGGATCTGCTGCAGGCCAAGTCAGCCGTCGTCGGCGCCCGTCGTGCGATGGCCGAGATCGGCAAGCAGGTACCGCTGATCGCGCACGTCACCGTCGAGACGACCGGCACGATGCTGATGGGCTCCGAGATCGGCGCGGCGCTCACCGCACTCGAGTCGCTGGGAATCGACCTGATCGGTCTGAACTGCGCCACCGGCCCCGCCGAGATGAGCGAGCACCTGCGGTATCTGTCGCGCAACGCGCGCCGGGGGCTGTCGGTGATGCCGAACGCCGGTCTTCCGACGCTCGGCCCGAATGGCGCTCTTTACCCGCTCGGCCCGGACGAGCTGGCGACGGCCCTGGCCTCCTTCGTGACCGAGTTCGGCGCATCGCTGGTGGGTGGCTGCTGCGGCACGACGCCCGAGCACATCACGGCGGTCGTCGAGGCGGTCAAGAATCTGACGCCGGCGCCGCGCACCGTCAATCCGGAGCCGGCGGTGTCCTCGCTGTACACGTCGGTGCCGTTCCGACAGGACGCCAGCGTGCTGATGATCGGCGAGCGGACGAACTCCAATGGCTCCAAGGCGTTCAAGGAAGCGATGCTCGCCGCCGAGTGGGGGGACTGCGTCGAGATCGCCCGCGCCCAAACCCGCGACGGCTCGCACGTGCTCGACGTCTGCGTCGACTACGTGGGCCGCGACGGTGCCGTCGACATGCGTGAGATCGCCGGGCGCTTCGCGACCGCGTCCACGCTGCCGATCGTGCTGGACTCCACCGAGCCGGCCGTGATCGAGGCCGGTCTGGAGATGCTCGGGGGCCGCTGCACCATCAACTCGGTGAACTTCGAGGACGGCGAGGGCGCGGACAGCCGCTTCGCGCGGATCATGCCGATCGTGCGCGAGCACGGCGCGGCCGTGATCGCATTGACGATCGACGAGGAAGGCCAGGCCCGCACCGCCGAGCACAAGGTGGCGATCGCCGAGCGGCTGATCGACACCCTGACCGGGCAATGGGGGATGGATGTCGGCGACATCCTCATCGACTGCCTGACCTTCACGCTGGCGACCGGTCAGCAGGAGAGCAGGCGCGACGGCCTGGAGACGATCGAGGGGATCCGCGAACTCAAGCGCCGGCACCCCGACGTGCAGACCACCCTCGGCCTGTCCAACATCTCCTTCGGTCTCAACCCGGCCTCGCGTCAGGTGCTCAACTCCGTGTTCCTGCACGAGTGCGAGCAGGCGGGCCTGGACTCGGCCATCGTGCACGCGTCCAAGATCCTGCCGATGTCGAAGATCCAGGACGAGCAACGCCAGGTCGCGCTCGACATGATCTACGACCGCCGCCGCCCGGCCACCGACACCGAGGACGCCTACGAGCCGCTTCAGCGGTTCCTGCGGTTGTTCGAGGGTGTCTCGGCACAGTCGTCGGCTGCCTCACGTGCCGAGGAGCTGGCCGCGCTACCGCTGGAGGAGCGGCTGCAGCGGCGCATCATCGACGGTGAGCGCATCGGGCTCGAGGCCGACCTGGACGAGGCGCTCACCGGTCGCAAGGCGCTCGAGATCATCAACGACACCCTGCTCTCGGGCATGAAGACCGTCGGCGAGCTGTTCGGCGCGGGCGAGATGCAGTTGCCGTTCGTACTGCAGTCCGCCGAGGTGATGAAGGCAGCGGTCGCCTACCTCGAGCCGCACATGGACAAGGCCGACAGCGCCGGCAAGGGCACGATCGTGCTCGCGACCGTCAAGGGCGATGTGCACGACATCGGCAAGAACCTCGTCGACATCATCCTGACCAACAACGGCTACACGGTCGTCAACATCGGCATCAAGCAGCCGATCAACGCGATCATCGAGGCGGCCGACGAGCATGACGCCGACGTGATCGGCATGTCCGGCCTGCTCGTCAAGAGCACGGTGATCATGAAGGAGAACCTCCAGGAGATGAACTCCCGTGGGATCGCCGCCAGGTACCCGGTCGTCCTCGGCGGCGCGGCGCTGACCCGCGGCTACGTCGAGCAGGACCTCGGCGAGATCTTCGAGGGCGACGTCCGATACGCCCGCGACGCGTTCGAGGGCCTGCGGCTGATGGACGTCCTGATGGCCGGTCGCCGTGGCCATACCCCCAATGCCGCCGGTGTGGACGGGCCCGACGACACGAAGGTCGCCGAAGCCGAGGCCCAGAAGCTTGCCGAGCGCAAGGCCCGGCGCGAGCGGTCGCTGCGGATCGCCGAGTCGCGCCGCGCCGCCGAGGCTCTGGAGGAACAGGACCTGCCGGCCCGTTCGAACGCGGCCACCGACAACCCGATCCCGACCCCGCCGTTCTGGGGCGACCGGGTCGTCAAAGGCATCCCGGTTGCCGACTACGCCGCCCTGCTCGACGAACGCGCCACGTTCATGGGCCAGTGGGGGCTGCGCGGGGCTCGCGGCGGCAACGGACCGTCCTACGAGGAGCTCGTCGAGACCGACGGCCGGCCGCGGTTGCGGTACTGGCTGGACCGATTCCAGACCGAGGGCCTGCTCGAGGCGGCCGTGGTCTACGGCTACTTCCCGTGTGTCAGCAAGGCCGAGGACCTGATCGTCCTCGATTCTGCAGGTAACGAGCGCACCCGGTTCACCTTCCCGCGTCAGCGCCGCGAGCGGCGGTTGTGCCTGGCCGACTTCTTCCGCGGCGAGGACTCCGGTGAGACCGACGTCGTCGGCTTCACCGTCGTGACGGTCGGCGACAAGATCAGCCAGTTCACCAGGGAGCTGTTCGAGGCGAACTCCTACCGCGACTACCTCGAGGCGCACGGCCTGTCCGTGCAGCTGACCGAGGCACTGGCCGAGTACTGGCACCGGCGCATCCGGGAGGAGTTGCTGCTTCCCGGTGGCACCGCGATGGCGAGCGAGGACCCGGACGACGTCAGCGCCTACTTCAACCTCGGTTACCGCGGCGCGCGCTATTCGCTCGGCTACGGTGCGTGCCCCGATCTGGAGGACCGCGCCAAGATCGTCGCGTTACTCGACCCGGCCCGCATCAACGTCGAGCTCTCGGAGGAGTTCCAGCTGCACCCCGAGCAATCCACCGACGCCATCGTCGTCCACCACCCCGAGGCGAAGTACTTCAACACGTGATTGGTGATCGGGCGCTGCAGGCGGTTCTGTTTGATATGGAC
>DAITQD010000058.1:0-15768 GCA_036833255.1 Jatrophihabitantaceae bacterium | reverse complement strand
TCGGCGCCGACGGCGAGCGCAACAACCGCGACGTCCTCGAGCTGATCCTCGAACTTATGGGCCGGCCCATCGACTGGTACGACCGCGTCACCGACCGCGCCGGGCACGACACGCGCTACGCCATCGACGCCGGCAAGCTGCGCGACGAGCTCGGCTGGACGCCTGCTTTCACCGACCTACGCGCCGGGCTCGCTCAGACGATCGACTGGTACACCGGCAACCGGGCGTGGTGGGGTCCCGACAAGGACGTTGTCGAGGCCCGCTACGCCGAGGCCGGCCAGTGAGGAGTGCCGGGAGCGAAGCGGCTATCACCATCGACGGCTTGTCCAAGCGGTTCCGCATGTACCGCGAGCGCAACCAGTCACTCAAGGCCGCCGTCATGCGAGGCCGGCGCGCATCCTTCGATGAGTTCTGGGCGCTGAAGGACGTCTCCTTCGAGATTCCCAAGGGCTCGACCTTCGGGCTCATCGGCGAGAACGGCTCGGGCAAGTCCACCTTGCTCAAGTGCATCGCGCGGATCCTCGTGCCGAACCACGGCAAGGTCGTCACCACGGGTTCGCTCGCGGCCCTGCTTGAGCTGGGCTCGGGCTTCCACCCCGAGCTGTCCGGGCGCGAGAACGTCTACCTCAACGGGTCGATCCTGGGCATGTCGAAGGCGCAGATCACCGACAAGTTCGATGAGATCGTCGACTTCGCCGGCATCCACGAGTTCATCGACCAGCCGGTGAAGAACTACTCGTCCGGCATGTACGTCCGGCTCGGGTTCTCGGTCGCAATCAACGTCGACCCCGACATCCTGCTGGTCGACGAGGTGCTCTCGGTCGGTGACGCGAACTTCCAGGAGAAATGCATGGAGAAGTTCGCCGACTTCCGCCGCTCCGGGAAGACGGTCGTCATCGTCAGCCATGCCATGGGTTCGCTACGCAACCTGTGCGACGAGGCTGCCTGGCTCAAGCACGGTGAGCTGGTCGACGTCGGCGACACCAACGAGCTCGTCGAGAGCTACATCGAGACCGGCCACGTCAAGCGGGTCGCGACCGTAGCCGAGGCGGCGGACGGTCACCGGTCCGGTTCAGGCGAGGTCGTCCTCACCAAGATCGAGATGCTCGATGGCGCCGGCGAGCCGGGCAACACGGTGCACACCGCCGACGAGGTCACCTTCCGAATGCACTACCGCGCGTCAGAGCCGATCGAGCGTCCGCTCTTCGCCTTGTCGATCGACACGCTCAGCGGTGTCTACGTGTGGTCCCACAACAACCGCGACGGCGGATGTGTGCCGGAGAAGATCGTCGGCGAGGGCAGCCTGGACGTCCGCATCCCGCGACTGAACCTCCAGGCCGGCACCTTCGACCTGCACGCCAGCGTCAACGACTACCTCTGGGCGCACGTGTACGACCGGTGGCGGTTCTGCCTGCGCTTCGACGTCCTGGACAGGCCGAACCACGACGGCGGCGGCATCGTCGACCTCGGCGGCACGTGGGCCGTACCTGGCGTTGTGGACGCGCCCTAGGTTGTGCCACCCGCCACGCACAGCACGTACGCGGACCCGCGGTCCTCAGGCCGGGCGTTCCCGTCGAGTTCATTTGTGCTCGATGCCACCACGTTCCAGCCCGCGTCAGCGAGCATCGACAGCAGGCGGTCGTAGCTGAAGCGGCAACCCCAGTCCTGGCCCGGCGCGGGTGTTTCGAAGTAGTCGGCGGCGGTCTGCGCGAGTGAGCAGACGGTTTGCACCACCAGCGCCACCCGGACGTTGTCCGTGAGCTTGCCCAGCAACTTCTCGGGCTGGGCGAGGTGGTAAAGGCCACCGGCGCAGATAGCGAAGTCATAGCGGCCCGAGACGTCGAAGGCGTCCTGCCGTCTGAACTCGGCGCGGCCGTCGTGTCCGAGCAGGGAAGTCATGGCGTCCGCCTGCCGCAGGTGCATGGGATCGCCCGCGGACTGCGGGTCACCGAGATCCACGCCGATCATGTGGCGGGCCCCGTGCTGCAACGCGTAGTGGCTGTAATAGCCGTCGGCGCAGAACAGTTCGAGTCCGTCGGGCTCGGGCCCGGACAATTCGATCGCCCTGTTGATGTAGTCGAACAGGGCCGCCTGCTTGGCCTGTTGATTGGGGCCGAAGATGCCCTCAGCCTGATGGGTCGGTACGCCGAGCGCGGCAAAGTCGTGGTACCAAGGGTGATCCATCTCGTCCTGGAACGAACGCCGCCGGCGCGGCCGATGCAAGCGCATCGGGCAGATTCTGCCACGGCTCGATGGCTGCCGATCTCGCGACCCAGCCTCAGTCGGGGGGCCCGATCAGCCACCGCCGGGCCGGCTGCGTCAACGCTCCGTAGTACACCGGGTCCGTGGAAGGCGGCGCGTACGCCCCGCCGCGCAGTGCCTGGTATTGCGTGTGCCACGGCGTGTGGTCCACTCCCGGCTTTGTGGCCGCGCCGCCGTGCACCTGGTGGAAGGAGCCCTCACCCAGCATGACGACCAGTTGTGAGTCCGGCAGGGCGACCACCCGGGAGAACAGGTCGAGGTTGACCAGCCCGCCGCCGGCGAGGTCGAAGCGCTCGTCGATGCCGCCGACTTCGTCCCACAGCGCCCGCGGCAGCACCAGGCAGCACGACTCGTTGACCGGGCCGAGGAAGCCGCCCGGATTGGCCATCGCCAGCGCCGAGATCTCGAAGAGTCGGTATCCGTCCCGCGGCCACTCGATCTGCTCGAGCAACTCGTCCTCGGCCTGCGGACCGTAGCCCTTGGGGATCGAGAAGACCTGATGCTCGTGACCGAGGTGCCAGGCCATCGTTGTGACGATCGGGCGGGGATGCACCTTCACCGCGCGCATGGCGGTGCTGACCAAGCCAGGAGTAACCATGCGGGCGCCGTCGATGATCAGACCCACGTAGCGGCCCGAGGTCTCGGCCATGCCGAAGTTGACCGCCTGCGCCGGCGAGGGCGACGCGGGGTCGATGCGGTGCAGCCGGAACCGGCCCTCGAGGCCATCGAGCGCCGAGGCGGGCAGCGGATCGGGTGAGCCGTTGTCGATGACGAGAACCTCGTAGTCGAGGCCGGCCAGGTTGCGTTGATAGCCACGCGACAGCGAGTGAAGCGTTCGCGGTACCTCGCGGTTCATCTGGTAGCCGACCACGACGATCGAAAGATCCGGCCTACCCCGCAGCAAACGCACCCGGCCACGTTACTGGGATACTGCTCGGACCACATCCCCGACCCGAGAGGTCCACGCGGCATGCGCTGGCTCATCACCGGCTCCTACGGGCAGCTTGGCACGGACCTGCAGGCCGTGCTGGCCGCGACGCCCGAGGACGTCGTACGGGCAGTCGACCTTGACGTTCTCGACATCACCGACGCCGCTGCGGTCGATCGCGCCATCGCCGAGTTCGCGCCCGATGTCCTCGTCAACGCCGCCGCGTTCACGGCGGTCGACGCGGCTGAGGAGAACGAGGCGCTCGCCTTCCGCGTGAACGCCACCGGGCCGGCCGTGCTCGCGGCCGCGATTGCCCGCAACGGCGGCCGGCTCGTGCACGTCTCCACCGACTACGTGTTCGCCGGCGAGGGCACGCGTCCTTACGAGGTCGATGACGCGCCCGATCCACGCTCGGCCTACGGGCGAACCAAGCTCGCGGGGGAGCGTGCCGTGCGAGAGCTGCTTCCCGACGCCTCCTACGTCGTGCGCACGGCGTGGGTCTACGGCGGTACCGGCGCGAACTTCGTGAAGACGATGGTTCGCCTCGAAGACGAGCGCGAGAGCGTCAGCGTCGTCGACGACCAGCGCGGCTCGCCGACATGGTCGGCCGACCTGGCGCGCGCTCTCGTCGAGCTCGCCCGCTCGAGCGCCACCCCCGGCGTCTACCACTGCACCGGCACCGGCGACACGACCTGGTTCGGCTTCACCCAGGCGATCTTCGGGGAGCTCGGCGCCGACCCGGCCCGGGTGCTGCCCACCACGACCGACGCGTTCCCCCGGCCCGCACCCCGCCCGGCCTACTCGGTGCTGTCCGACGCCGCCTGGCGCGCCGCCGGCCTGACGCCGATGCCGGGCTGGCGCGACGCGCTGCACACCGCATTCGCTGCCGTCGGCGACCAGTTTCGCGCGGGCTGACCGGCACCTGGTGCGCACGCCCGGCGCGATAGACTGCGGCGTTTGGCGGTCGAGGATCGCCTGAGTTCCGAAGCTGGAGGACGGCAGCACATGGCGGTGGAACCGACACCCGTGCGCTCGCTCGGAACGAAGGGTGCAGACGGATGCGTCCTGCTGCGCGACGTCAGCCTGGCTTATCGCGACGGCGGCGAGGAGGAGGTGTTGCGGCTCATCACCGAGACGATGGACCTGAGCTCTGCCAGCGATGAGCTGATCCGCCGCGCCGACGGCTGGGCGCAGACCTACCACCTGCACCCGGCGCGGGCGAACATCGTTCGCTGCCTCGAGCTGCCCGAGTCCGCGCGGGTGCTCGAGATCGGCGCCGGGTGCGGTGCGATCACCCGCTACCTCGGCGAGACCTGCATGTTGGTCGATGCGCTCGAGCCGGTCCCGGTACGGGCGGCGGCGACCCGGGCCCGCACCCGCGACCTGGACAACGTCGAGGTGTTCGTCGGTGACCTCGCCGACGTCCCGGTCGACGCCGCCTACGACGTGATCGTGGTCATCGGCGTCCTCGAATACGTTGGCGAGGGAAACGCCGACTGCGCGCCGTACCGGGAGTTCCTGCGCGGGATCCGCGACCGCCTCGTCGACGGCGGCACGCTGGTGCTCGCGATCGAGAACCAGCTCGGCGTCAAGTACCTCGCCGGGTCGCCGGAGGACCACTCCGGCCGCGTGTTCGACTCGCTCGAGGGCTACCCCGTCGGCAGCCCGGCGCGCACCTTCTCGCGGCGCCAGCTGCGTGAACTGTTCCTCGCCGCGGGGCTGAATCCATCGTTCCGCATTGCGTTCCCGGACTACAAGATCACCCGCACCGTACTGGGCGAGTTTCCCGCCGCCGTCCGGTCCCTGCTCTACCGCATCCCGGGGTTCCCGAGCCCCGACTGGTCGGCGCCGCGTCCGCCGCTGGTCGACGAGCGCTCGCTGTGGCGCAGCCTGGTCGAGGCGGGACTGGAGTTCGAGACCGGAAACTCCTTCCTGGTGCTGGGCGCCAAGGGCACCCCCACCAGCGAGCTGTGGCCCGCCGACATTGCCGCCCGGTTCTACTCCATAGGCCGACGAGCGCGGCTCTCGGCCGAAACGGTTGTGCTCATCGACGGCGACAGCGTCCGATTCGTGCGCGAGCCGCTCACCGACGACAAGCCGCTGCCCGACGATCACTTCGCCGTGGTCGGGTCCGATCACCCGTACGAGGCGGGCCAGGACCTGCTCAGCTATGTGGCGACGAACCCGGACGTCGACCTGCCGGCGCTGCTAGCCGGGTGGCAGGCCAAGATCCACGAGGGACACGTGGGCGACGACGCCGAGACGCTGGACATCGTTCCGCACAACCTCATCCTCCGTGCCGACGGCGCGTTGCGGGTCATCGACGTCGAGCTGGTGGGCAGAGTGCCGAACGCCCAGATCGTCCGGCGCGGGCTGTTCTGGATGGCTTACCACGTCGCGCGGGCCTCACCGGTCGGCCGCTGGGGAGACGCCCGCACGGTGCGTGACGTCGCCGTCCAGCTCGGTGAGGCCGCCGGCCTGGACGCTCACGGCGACTGGCTCGAGATGGCACTGCGTGAGGAGCTCGCAGTCCAGCTCGAGGTGCAGAACGGTCCGCCGCTGGGCTTGACCGACCAGGAGTGGGCGCAGCAGTTCGAAATTGACCTGCGCGCCAGGTTGGACGAGCGGTTGGCCGATCTGCCCCTCGGCGACCGGCTACCCGACCGCATGCGTGCGCTCGGCGAGCACGCTGAGGCGCAGCGGCGAGTGACCGACGATGCGTTGCAGCTGCACCGGGCCGCGATCGCCGACCTGCAGGGCGCGCTTGCCGCGCTGCGCGAGGACTTCGCCGAGGCCGAGGCCCGGTACGACGAGCTCGCGAACTCCCGTGCCGTGCGACTCGCCAATCGCTACAGGCAGGGCCTGGAACGGAGTCTTCCGTCCGGAACGCGGCGGCGGGACCTGTTCCGCAGGGCTACCGGCGGGTCGAGCTGAGGCCCGGAGCCGATAGGCTTTCCCGTCGTGGGCAGGCTGAATCTCGACGCAGGACGGCGACGCCGCGCCGGGTCGCCGACGTGAGAGCGCTGACGGATCTGTGGACGTCGCGCGATCTGCTGGTCAACCTCACCCGGCGCGAGATCCGCGGCAAATACAAGCGCACCGCACTCGGCCAGGTGTGGTCGCTGATCAACCCGATCGCGCAGATGGCCACCTATTCAGTGGTCTTCTCCATTCTGCTGCGCGCCCAGCCGGACAAGGGCGATCCGTCCGGGCTGCACATCTTCGCCCTGTGGCTGTCGTGCGGCCTTCTGCCGTGGCTCTTCTTCAGCAACGCGGTGACCACCGGCATGACCGTGCTGGTCAGCAATGCGAGCCTGATCAACAAGGTGTACTTCCCGCGCGAGACGTTGGTGATCGCCAACGTGCTTTCGTGGCTGTTCACCCACTGCTTGGAGATGGCGGTGTTGGTCATCGCGGTGCTGATTTTCGGCGGCAACCCGCTGCCGTTCCTGCCGGTCACGATCTTCTTCATGTTCCTCATGGCGGTGTTCGCACTCGGGGTGTCACTGCTGCTCTCGATCGCGAACGTGTACTTCCGCGACACCCAGCACTTCGTCGCGATCCTCATGCAGCTCTGGTTCTACCTGACGCCGATCGTGTACCCGATCAGCATCATCGCCGACAGGAAACCCGGTCTGGTCGGGATCTACCGGCTGAACCCGCTCGAGCGCTTCACCGAGGCGTTCCGCAACACCGTTTACGACGGGCGGCTGCCCTCGTTGGCCAATACGCTCTTCGTCAGTGGCGTCTCGGGCGCCTCGCTCGTCATCGGCTACTGGCTGTTCAAGCGTTACGAAGGACGTCTGGCCGAGGAACTGTGACTGATGGCCGACAGGCACGCGCTGAGCGGTTAGCTCCTCGGACGGTTGCCCATCACCCTGGCCACCCGCCCCATGGCCCGGCGCGTCGCGTACCGCACGCCGCCCTCGGCGAGGTAGCTCCGCATGATCCCCGCGTCCTGACGCAGTTTGTCGCTCCACCTCGTAACGGGGCGTCGACTCCCGGTCGGTGTGTCTGGCGGCAGCGGTAGGTATGGGTCGATGGCGTAGCTGCCCCACCGGAGGAGGACTCGTTGATGCTCCCACTCGTGCACGATCGGCTCCCGAGTGCGTGACTCGAAGTGGTACAGCTCGACATGCGCCAGCCAGAGGATGCGCAGGCCGATGTGCATGATCTTGAAGCAGAAGTCGACGTCGTTGAAGTTGGCCGGAAGCTCCTCGCAGAGCCCGCCGATCGCGGCATAGGTGTCGCGACGGATGGCGGCACACGCCGCCGTGACACCGGAAGCCTCCCGGTCGATGTGCAGGGCGGAAAACGCGAGGGTCGAATCCGGGCTTGCGCCGAGGAAGGCGTGGCTGTACTCATTGCGGTCGTAGAGGTGCCCTGCGTGTTGGATAGTGCCGTCGTCGAAGAAGAGCTTGGCTCCGGTGAGCCCGACCGTCGGATCCTCGAGCGGGGCGCACAGGCTCTCCAGCCAGTAATCGGAGACGACCTCGATGTCGTCGTTGAGCAACACGATCACGTCGCCGCGCGCTGCGAGATAGCCAACGTTGCACTTGCGGCTGAAGTTGAACGGCTCGGTGAAAGGCACCACGACGAGACGGTCCCCAGCCACCCGGCGCATCGCCTCCAGGACTTCGGGCGGCGTGGCGGTGTCGTACACGACGACGATCTCGAGATTCTCATGCGTGGTGTGGGCCAGCACGCTGCGGACCGCGGCGACCACGAAACAACGGCGTTGCCCCCAGACGAGCCCGGAGCTACCCCGCGTCGGTATGACGATGCTGACCGACCGCTGCGGCGGTAGCCGTCGATCGACGCGGTACGTCCCTGGCAGCGGCCCCAGTTCCACAGTTGCGTCGATCCCGACTCGGTCGACCTGGTCCTGCACCGCCCGGCGGCCGGCTTCCCATGCGTAGCTCTTGGCCTGGGGATCGCCGGCCGACGAGCCGGGCACCACCCGCCAATGGTAGAGAACCTCGGGGATGTGCACGATCCGATGGGCGCGCTCGGTGACCCGAAGCACGAGGTCGTGGTCCTGGGAGCCGTCGAAGCCTTGGCGGAAGCCGCCGACCTCGCGCGCGAGGGAGGCGCGGATCACTGACAGGTGGGCGGTGTACATCTGACTGCGCAATCGCTCCGGCGACCACAGCGGCTTGAAGAACCGGTCGTAGCGGACCCCGCGATCGTCGATCTTGTCCTCGTCGCTGTACACGTAGTCCGCGTCCGGGTGGTCCTCCAGCGTCTGAGCCACCCGGTCCAGCGCATCCGGGGTAAGTAGATCGTCATGGTCGAGGAGGGCGATGAATTCACCCCCGGCGTGCGCCAGCGCGTCCTGTGACGCCGCGGCAATTCCGCCGTTCGTGTCCCGCGTGACCACGGTGATGCGGTTGTCTCGCGCGCCAAGGTCGGCCAGCAGAGTGCGGACCGCCGGATCAGACGAATCGTCGTCGACCAGCACGAGTTCCCAGTCCACATAGGTCTGGCCGAGAACTGACTCGACCGCAGCCCGAAGGGCTGCGACGGGCGGGTTGAAGACCGGTGTAAGTACCGAGAACTTCACCGGCCGAGATGTCGCTTCAACTTGCGCAACACACCGACGATCCTGGGCCCGAGCCGCCAGGTCGTCGGCTCGTGGATCTCGGTGATGTGCTGCTCCGGCATGTGGTAGCTGGCACGCATCTGCGCGATCTCGGCTTCAGCGCCGATCGCATGATCGCGGCCGGTCAGCACCTGGTGATGCAGCTCCCGCAGCTTTCGCTCGAGGATCGGCTGGTCCGACAGGAGCGCCTCGTACTGTGCTACGAGCTGCGGGAGCGTTCGCTCACCGGCATCGAGCAGGACGCAGGTGACACCGTCGACGCGGGGCTGTTCGGTGCTCCGAAAATAGCCTCGCGTCGCCGCTGCGGAAACCAACTCGCCGAGCGAGCCGTCGTCCACGCGCCAGATCAATACGCGCGCAACGTCGGCTCCCAACACCGCGAGAACCTCGTGGACCTGGCCGGCTATCGGTGACACGACGACGAGCTCGGTCGATGCCGGCGTCGTCCCGTCGCGCGGCTCCACGGTGAGACCGTGTGCGAGCAGCGCGGTCGTCAGGCTGGACCCGTCACCGACGACGGTGACCGATTTGGGCCTCATCCCGGCGACCACCCTCCCCACCCGCTCGGCAGGCGTCGCTTGCGCGGGTCGAGCGCTGGTCAGACCGTCAGTACGCGGAAACGCCACGGGATGCTCGTCCTTGCCGGTTCGGGGGATGCGCAGATAATCCGAATCGGACTCTACAGAGCGGGTGAGTCTGGGAGTGATCGGCGTAGCTCTGGCCCTGTATCGGGCGTCGTATCCACCTGTCGAGAGCGCACCGAGTCGGGGCCCACCCGGGTCGAAACCTGGCCAGGTAGGCTCGCCGCGTCCCGTCCTGAGTCCTGGAGCTATCTCGACCGTGATGCGTGCCGACCGCTCCGTGCCTGGCACTGCGGGTCGCCTGATGGCGGGGGCAGGTCGACGGTGGCAGGACATCGCGGCCATCGCGATTCCGCTCGCGTTGGTGGCTCTGACAATCGGCCCGTCGCTCATCGGTCGCAACACCTTGGCGTCGGTGACTCTGCTGACCGGGCACATGCCATGGCAGGCGTTTTACGGGGTTGACGCACCTGGGCATCAGTACTGCAACACGGACACCATCGATGCGGTGCTGCCAGGTACCGCGTACGTGCGCAACCAGATTTTCGCCGGTCACCTCGCGAACTGGCAGCCGATGATCTCCGGCGGGTCGCCGCTCGGCAGCATGCCCAACCTCGCGCTGCTGAGCCCGCTGTCCCTCCCGTACTGGATCATGCCGATCTGGCTGGCTCCGGCATTCGTGAAGCTAGCGGAATTCGTCGTTGCGATCGGCGGCATGTACCTATTCCTGCGCCGCCTGGGCCGCGGCCGGCTGGCGTCCTCGACCGCGGGAGTCGTGTTTGTCACATCCGGGTTCATGGTGATGTGGACGAACTGGCCGCAGACGCGGACCGCTGCGTGGATACCCGCGCTGTTCTGGGCGGTCGAGCGACTACTTCAGCGGCGGCGGCTCACGGATGTCGTCCTCGTCGGGGTTGTCGTCGCGAGCATGCTTCTCGGCGGCTTCCCCGCTATCACGGGTTACGCGCTCTATCTCGCGAGCGCGTACTTCATCGTCCGCGTGATCGCCCTGTACCGCCGGCAGTGGCGCGCGGGTCTCGTCGCGCTCGGCCTGGCCGGGTTTGGGCTTGTCCTCGGCGCGATGCTGGCCGCAATCCAGCTCCTGCCGTTCGCCGAGACAATCGCCAACACCGATCTCTCCCGGCGGGCACAAGACCGGACTGTGCGATTGCCGTTCTCCGGCCTACTGACGGCGATCGCCCCCGATGCGAACGGACTCTGCATCAACGCCGACTTCCGCGGGCTCAACCCCGTCGAGTTGGTGGCGTTTGTCGGTGCGGCCGCGGTTACGCTGGCCGTCGTCGCCGCGAGCCTGCTCTTGTGGCGTCGCGGCTCTCGCGGCTCTCGCGGCGACAGCGCCGCTCCCATGTTCTTCATCGTGTCGGTTGCGGTCATCGGCATCCTGGGGTGGGTCGGCGGACCTGCTCTCGGCTTCGCCCAGAACTTCCCGGTCTTCTCGAACAACTTCGTCGGCCGCATCCGATCCGTCTTCGGCTTCGCGCTAGCTGTCCTGGCAGCCTTCGGCATCGACCTGTTGCTGGCCGGCCGCCGCGGCGCGAATGGTTCGGGCGAGCAGCCACCGGACCCCGTCGATTCCGCGCCGGACACCACGGCGCCTCCTCCGACGAAATCCCCTGTCGAGCAGCGGCAGCGGCGCCGGACAGCCCTTGCGGTGGCCTGGTTCGTCGCGGTGTGGGCAGTAGTCATTCTCGTGTGGCTCAAAGCCACTTCTGTCTATGGTCGAACGAGCATGCTCGCAGCGTGGCGCCTCATGCGGGTGCATCCACTGGTCGTGCCGGTGGCATTGGTCGTGATCACGCTGATCGCCGCGCTCGTCGCCTGGCTCGGCAACCGCTGGATGCGCGCTTCGTCGGTATTCCTGGTCGTCATTCTGGTGCTCGCGCAGAGCGTGTCGTTCTTCCGGACCGTCCTGCCCGGAAACACGCTCAAAGACTTCTATCCAGTGACGGGCGCACATCGGTTCCTCGCTGAACACGACGGGCACGATCGATTCGAAGGGTCGGGAGGAACGATGTATTCGGCGACCGCTTCGTACTACGGCTTGCGGGTCGCGACGGGTCACTCCTTCCTCGAACCGGAATGGGCAGACCTGCTCAAGGCCGTCGACAAGAAGACGCGGCAGAGCCCTACGAATTACGCCTTCCCCAGCACCGTCACGCCAGAGAACGTCGGTGACTCGTCGATCCTCGATCGAATGGGCGTGAAGTATTTCGCCTTCGATCCGACGCTACTCCCTGGCGCCGCTACGCAGTTGCCCGCAGGCGACGGGTCGGCCGTCATTTCGCAGAACGGATCGCTGCGGTGCTCCGTGGCCGGCGGGCCGCTTTGGGGGATCCAGTTCCTCGGGCACGATCCGGTTCGCGCCGCGTCCGCGGACGGGATCACGGTCAACGTCACCGTACGCGCCGGAAACAAGGTGATCACCGGAGCGCGCTACCTCGGTGCCCAGCTCGCGGGGCCGGCGATCGTCACCGTGCCCGTCGCGGGAGAGGGCATCGCGGCAGGCACGCGAACGGAGATCGACATCCGGGTGCACGGCGGCGCGGGCCCGGCATCCGTGGTCACCAGTGGGGGACAGGCGCTGTGCCAGCCGGTGCGCCCCTCTGCCGACAAGCTCAGGCTCGTCTACAGTGACGCTGGCACGATCATCTTCCAGCGGCTCGCCGCCCTGCCGCGCATTCGGTGGGCTAGCCGATCGGTTGTCTTGCCGGACGCCACCGCGCGGGTCGCTGCGCTGAAGGCCGGTGTGCCCGGCGACGAGGTCGTGTTGAATTCGCCCGCGGGCTCCGGGTCAGGCGCGCCGGCGACCGTTCGGGTCACGAACGACTCCGGAGACAGGATCACGGCGAGGCTCGATGCTGCAGGGGCCGGCTATCTGGTCGTCGCCGACGCGTTGTACGCACCGGGCTGGTCGGTGACGGTCGACGGCAAGCGCGCCACGCTGCTGCGCGCCGACCATGCGATGGTGGGCGTCGCGGTTCCGGCCGGCCAACACACAGTGCGGTTGTCCTACAAGGCACCCGGCCAACTCGTGGGGGCGGCGCTCACCGGATTGGGCTTCTTGTTGTCGATCGGGCTCCTGATGGTGGGTAGGCGTCGGACGCGGCGGGCGGCGACCGCGTCGGACGGGACCTTGCCGTGATCCGTCGGTTCGTCTACCAGGTGCGGGCCCAGCCGATGACCGCCTACGCGATCGCGGTCGTCATCGGATTTGTGGCATTCACGCTCGGTCCGGCACTGCTGGGCATGCGGACCCTGATCTCGGTCCACCTCCTGACCGGCTACTTGCCGTGGCGGGCGAACGGTGCGCACACCCCGAGTCACGAGGGCTGCACCGGGGACACGATCGACGCGGTGATGCCGCAGATCGCCTACATCCGCGACCGGTGGTTCTCCGGTCACCTCGGGAGCTGGCAGAGCCTCGTCGCCGGCGGCTCGCCCGCGGCAAGCCTTCCCGACGCGGGCCTGCTGGACCCCCTGTCGCTGCCGTACCTCGTGTTACCGCTCTGGCTCGCGCCCGCGTTCGTCAAGCTGTGCGAGTTCGCCGCCGCCATCGGCGGGACATTCCTTTTCCTGCGGCGAGTAGGCGCCTCGCGCGCCGCGGGTCTGCTCGCCGGCATCGTGTTCGCGGCATCCGGGTTCATGGTGGTGTGGACGAACTGGCCGCAGACCAGGGTCGCGGCGCTCATCCCGCTGCTGTTCTGGGGCACGGAACGGTTGGTGCAGCGCCACCGTCGCGCCGACGTCGCCATCACTGCGCTGGTCGTCGCGAGCATGCTGCTCGGCGGGTTCCCGACGGTGACGGGATATGCACTGTACTTCGCTGCGCTCTACCTGCTGACCCGCGTCGTGCAGCTGCACCGAGCCGATCTGCTGCTGTGCGTGCGGATCGTCGGGGCGGGCGTCGGCGCCATCGGGCTTGGGGTCATGGTTGCGGCCATCCAGATATTGCCCTTCGCCGATTTTTACTCGGCCACTGACTTCAGTTACCGGGTGACCTCGACGCCACGATTCCTGACGCTGTCGACGCTGCTCACCGTCGTCGCACCGGAGAGCCACGGTCTGTGCGCCGGCACGGTGAAGCGGCACGGGCAGTATCCGATCGAGGCCGTGACGTTCGTCGGGGCCGCCGCGATTCTGCTTGCCGTCGGGGGCGCGGCGATGATCTGGCGGCGGAGCCGGTCCATCAAGGCGGGGCTACCGACGGTCTTCCTCATCGCAGTGGTGCTGACCTTGCTGCTGGGCTGGGGCGGCACGCCGCTGCTGCATGCCGTCAACGACCTGCCCGTGTTCTCCGGGAACTTTGTCGGCCGGATCCGCTCGGTACTCGGGTTCTTCCTCGCCGTTCTCGCCGGTTTCGGCTTCGACGCGTTGCTCCGCGCACGGGGCCGCCCCTCGCTTCGCCCCCGCCGGACCTGGATTCGGCCAACCGTCGTCTGGACAGCTGCCGCCCTTCTGGGTGCGGCAATTCTCTGGCGGTCCTATGTCGAGGCGCGTGACCGCTCTTTCCTCGGTGACGTGCGCCCAACCCTGACCGCACCCGCGATCCTGTTCGTGATCGCAGCTGTCGTCTGTGTCGCTGCACTCAGCGGATCCCATTACGCCCGGATCGTCGCCGCGGTGGTGTTGCCGTTGCTGATCGCCGGTCAGTCGGCGACGTTCGTCCACCGGGTAATACCCGGCGATCGGCCGTCCGACTTCTACCCGGTCACCGCCGCGCACCGCTTCCTGATCGATCATGTCGGTACCGATCGCTACGATGCGTCGGCGTTGGTGTTCTACCCGGCCACGTCGCTCTACTACGGCATCCGGGCGGCGACCGGGCACTCCTTCACCGATCGGAAGTGGATGGCGTTGCTGACGGCGATCGACCCGGGGAGGGTGCGGCGAACCCCGACCTTCAGCGCGTTCACCAGGCGCGTCACGCCGCAGAACATCGGACACTCGCCGGCCCTCGACCGACTATCGGTCAAGTACTTCGCGTTCGGTGCGCCGTCCGTGTCTGGCACCAGCGCTCCGGCTACGCCCGCGGACGGCCGCGTCGCGGCCGCGCCTGATGGGACGGTGTCGTGCAGCATGCCCGGCGGGTCGCTCAGAGGCCTCACCATGACGGTGGGCGAGCGCCTCGTGCCGCAAGTGCCGCTCAACGGCGTCACTCTGCACGCGACCATCCGGGCGGGCGACACAACCGTGTCCGCAGGACGATTCCTGGCCAAAGGTGCCGGCGCCGGGCAGGCGATACAGCTCGCCGTCGCGGGGGAGAACCTGCCGCCGAACGCGCTCATCAGAGTCACGTTCACGGTGTCGGGTGCAACCGGGCCGCTGTCGTTGGCTGCTGCGGGCCGGAAGGCCATCTGCACCCCGATCCGTCCCATCGCCGACAAGCTCAGGTTGGTGTACGCCGATCCATCGGTCACCATTTACCAGCGGCTCACCGCCCTGCCGCGCATCCGCTGGTCGTCACGCGCGATCGTCGTCACCGACCTGAAGCAGCAAATCTCCGCGATCGCAGCGGGGGTGAGCTCGGACACGGTCGTGTTGGGCAAGCCGGGGCCCACGGCGTCGGGTGGCTCGGCCACGGTGTCGGTGGACAGCGGCAACGGGGACCGGATCTCGGCCTCCGTGGACGCCGCGGCGAGCGGATATCTGACCGTCGCGGACGCGATGCAGCAACCGGGCTGGGTGGTCACGGTGGACGGTAAACGGGCCAGGCTGGTCCCGGCGGACGCGGCGTTGGCCGCCGTCGCCGTGCCTGCCGGCACACACCGCGTTGTGTTTACCTACCACGCTCCCGGCCAGCGGCTCGGCGCGGTGGTCACCTTCGGCGGCCTTTCGATTGTCGTTGGGCTGTTCATCTGGGACGACCGGATTCGCCGCCGGCGTCCGAGACGGGCTCGGCAAGCTGGCGGACACCGCGGGACGGCGTCCAGCGGGGATCACGATGCCGGGCAGGCGGACGCCGGGCGGTAACATCACTTGCCGGACCCGACCGCATGTCGCGGACGGTCATTGTCTGTGCTCGGCGTCCGCCGAGCTGCTCAAGCGAGGTTTCCGTGAGACTGGTAGTGCAGGTTCCGTGCCTGAACGAGGAAGACACCCTTCCGCTGGTGCTGCGATCGATTCCGACCCTGATCCCGGGCATCGACGAGATCATCATCCTCATCATCGACGACGGCTCGTCGGATCGTACGGTCGAGGTGGCCCAGGCGCATGGCGTCACCCACTTCGTCCGGCACGCCCGCAACCAGGGCCTGGGCCGGTCGTTTCACGACGGTGTGCAGCGGGCGCTCGAACTCGGCGCCGACATCGTCGTCAACACCGACGGCGACAACCAGTACCCGCAGGAGCGCATCGCCGACCTGGTGCAGCCGATC
>DAITQD010000057.1:11513-15800 GCA_036833255.1 Jatrophihabitantaceae bacterium | reverse complement strand
CCCGCGGAAGGCCGGTGCCGCCGCCCCGTCCCCGCGAGTGGGAGGGTCAGCGGTGGGCGGGATCAGCGGGCCGCTGTGCCTTCGATGTAGTCGTCGTCGGTCTGCACCCACGACATCAGTCCGCGCAGCTTGCGGCCGGTGTCCTCGATGGGGTGGACCTCGCCCTTGGCGCGCAGCGCCGTGAACTCCGGTGCGCCCGCATCCTGGTCGGCGATGAACCGCTCGGCGAACGCCCCGCTCTGGATGTCGGCGAGCACGGCCTGCATGTTGGCCTTCACGCGTGGGTCGATCACCCGCGGGCCCGAGACGTAGTCGCCGTACTCGGCAGTGTCTGACACCGACCAGCGCTGCTTGGCGATGCCGCCCTCATACATCAGGTCGACGATCAACTTGAGCTCGTGCAGGCACTCGAAGTACGCGATCTCGGGCGCGTAACCGGCCTCGGTCAGCACCTCGAAGCCGTACATGACCAGCTGCGAGGCACCGCCGCAGAGCACCGCCTGCTCGCCGAAGAGATCCGTCTCGGTCTCTTCGGTGAACGTCGTCTTGATAGCTCCGGCGCGCGTGCCGCCGATGCCCTTGGCGTAGGACAGCGCGAGTGCGAACGCCTCGCCCGTCGCGTCCTGCTCGACTGCGACGAGCACCGGCACGCCCTTGCCGTCGACGAACTGCCGGCGGACCAGGTGGCCCGGACCCTTCGGCGCCACCATCGCGACGTCGACGTTGGCCGGCGCCTTGATGTAGCCGAAGCGGATGTTGAAGCCGTGGCCGAAGAAGATCGCGTCGCCGTCCTTGAGGTTCGGCTCGATCGACTCGGCATAGAGCTTGCGCTGCGCCGGGTCCGGGGCCAGCACCATGATCAGGTCGGCCTCGGCAGACGCCTGCGCGGGGGTCAGGACTCGCAGGCCCTCGTCCTGCGCCTTGGCCCGGCTCAAGCTGGCCTCGGGCAGCCCGACGCACACGTCCACACCGGAGTCACGCAGGCTCAGCGCGTGCGCATGGCCCTGGCTGCCGTAGCCCAGGACGGCCACCTTGCGCCCCTGGACGATCGACAGGTCGGCGTCGTCGTCGTAGTAGATCTCCACTGCCATGAGCGGGCGTTCCTTTTCCTCGATCGGTTGGGTGGGTTGAGCTACGCGGTGCGCTCGGCCGAGCGCAGGCTGGCCTGGGTCATCGAGCGCGGTCCGCGGCCGAGCGCGACCATGCCCGACTGCACCATCTCGCGGATGCCGTACGGCTCGAGCATCTTCAAGATCGCATCCAGCTTGTCAGGATGGCCGACCATCTCGATGGTGACCACCTCCGGACCGACATCGGCGACCTTCGCCTTGAACAGCCCGACGATCTGCAGCACGTCGCGCCGGGTGCTCTCGTCGGCACGCACCTTCACGAGCAGCAGCTCACGCTGCACGGCGTGCTTCTCCTCCAGCTCGACGATCTTGAGGACGTTGACGAGCTTGTTGAGCTGCTTGGTGACCTGTTCGAGCGCGCTGCCCTCGACGCTGACCAGGATCGTGATGCGGGAGATCTCCGCGTGCTCGGTGGGACCGACCGCGAGTGATTCGATGTTGAAGCCGCGGCGGCTGAACAGCCCCGAGACACGGGCGAGCACGCCGGGCTTGTTCTCCACGAGAACAGAGAGTGTGTGAGTTGTGGTCACTCGTCCCCCTCGAACGTCGGACGGATGTCGCGGGCGGCCTGAATCTCGTCGTTGCTGGCGCCGGACGCGACCATCGGCCACACCATCGCGTCCTTGCCCACCGTGAAGTCCACCACGACAGGCGTGTCGTCGATCGCCATCGCCTTCTTGAGCGTCTCGTCGACATCGGACTTCGTCTCGCAGCGCAGGCCGGCGCAGCCGAGTGCCTCGGCCAGCTTCACGAAGTCGGGGATGCGGCGCTTGGCCCCGGCGACGTTTGCCGAGGCCATCGCATGGGTGCCCAGCTCGGTCTGGCTGTAGCGCTCGTCATAAAACAGCGTCTGCCACTGGCGGACCATGCCCAGGTTGCCGTTGTTGATCACCGCCACCTTGATCGGAATGCCCTCAATCGCGCAGGTGGCCAGCTCCTGGTTGGTCATCTGGAAGCAGCCGTCGCCGTCGATCGCCCACACCAGCTTGTCCGGGCAGGCGACCTTGGCGCCCATCGCCGCCGGGACCGCGTAGCCCATCGTGCCGAGTCCGCCGGAGTTGAGCCACGTGTAGGGGTTCTCGTAGCTGATGAACTGGGCGGCCCACATCTGATGCTGGCCCACACCCGCGGCGAAGATCGTTTCGGGTCCGGCGATCTTGCCCAGCCGTTCGATGACGTACTGCGGTGCGAGGGTGCCGTCGGCGGGCTCGGCGTAACCCAGCGGGTAGGTCTCGCGCCACTGGTCGAGCTGGCGCCACCAGCCGGTGAGGTCGGCGCGGTTGCCCGCCTCGAATTGAGCCTCGACGGCCGGGATCAACTCGAGCAACACCTCGCGCACGTCGCCGACGATCGGGACCTCGGCGACGCGGTTCTTGCCGATCTCGGCCGGATCGATGTCGGCATGGATCACGGTCGCGTTCGGTGCGAAGGTGTCCAGCTTGCCGGTGACCCGGTCGTCGAATCGGGTGCCGAGCGCGATGAGCAGGTCAGCCTTCTGCAGCGCCGTCACGGCGGAGACCGAGCCGTGCATCCCAGGCATGCCCAGATGCTGCTGATGGCTGTCCGGAAACGCGCCGCGCGCCATCAGCGTGGTGACGACCGGGATGCCGCTGAGTTCGGCGAGGCGCCGCAGCTCGTCGGCGGCGCGGGCCTTGAGCACGCCGCCGCCGACGTAGAGCACCGGACGCCGCGCGGCAGAAAGCAGCCGGGCGGCCTCGCGGACCTGTTTGCCGTGCGGGCGGGTCACTGGCCGGTACCCGGGCAGGTCGATCTTCGGCGGCCAGGAGAACGTCGTCAGCTCCTGCAGGACGTCCTTGGGCAGGTCGACGAGCACCGGGCCCGGCCGGCCCGTAGCGGCCAGGTGGAACGCCTCCGCGATCACCTGCGGGATGTCCTGCGCCCGCTGGACCAGGAAGTTGTGCTTGGTGATCGGCAGGGTGATACCGGAGATGTCGGCCTCCTGGAAGGCGTCCGTGCCGATCGCCGCCCGCGGCACCTGACCGGTGATCGCGACCATCGGCACCGAATCCATGTATGCGTCGGCGATCGGCGTGACGAGGTTCGTGGCCCCCGGCCCCGACGTCGCCATGCAGACTCCGACCCGGCCGGATGCCTGCGCGTACCCCTCTGCGGCGTGGCCTGCGCCCTGCTCATGGCGGACCAGGATGTGCCGGACTCTCGTGGAGTCGTACAGCGGGTCGTAGGCGGGCAGGATCGCCCCGCCCGGGATGCCGAATACGACATCGGCGCCGACCTCTTCGAGCGAACGGACCAGCGCCTGGGCGCCCGTGATGCTCGACTCTGTCATGCCGCTGCCTCTCTTCGGTGGTGCGTGTGTCGCGTACGCATTCAGTTCGCGCTCGTGCAACAAAAAGCCCCTCGTGCAGATGCACGAAGGGCTAGCGCGTCGAGATGGTCTGGCGACCTAGTCGACGCGCTGGTGGATAAGTACGGGCTGATGCACGAGGCAGACAGTACCCGCACGATCAGAACGAGTTCAACTCCGCGGGATCACGGTCTCACGATGCAAGACGAGCCTGCAGCCAGTCGGGCCACGTACGCGCGCCGAGCAGGGCGTTCGCGGCGACGACCTGGGCGCCTGCGCGAAACGCGGCACTGGCCTGGCCTGGTACGTGAATGTTGCGGATCCGGCCGGAGCGACCCTTCGCTCGGTGCCACGCCTCGGCCAACTCGGCGAAGGTGGCTTCCTGCGGACCGCCGAACTCGGTGATGCCGTCGGCCGGACCGGCATCGACCCGGTCGGCGAGGTGTCGGGCGAAGTCGGCCGGGTCGCTCGGCTGCAACCGCCAGCCAGTCGGGGCGAGCAACACCGGCCCGATCCGCAGGCGTTCTGCGACGGCGGCGACCAGGTCGTAGAACTGGGTGCCGCGCGCCAGCGTGTGGGCCAGGCCGCTTCGGCTCACCAGTACCTCGGCCGCGAGCTTCGCGCGGTAGTAGCGCAACGGGTTGGCGTCCACGCCGACGATCGAGACGTAGACGAGGTGCTCGACGCCGGCCCGGGCGGCCGCGGCCGCGAGCCGCTCGGTGCCGTCGATGTCGACGGCCTTGATCCGCCCCGAGGTCGCGGCGTGGACCACCACCTGGGCCCCGCGGAGCGCGGCGTCTAGCCCGGTGCCGTCGGCCAGGTCCGCGACGA
>DAITQD010000057.1:2535-11413 GCA_036833255.1 Jatrophihabitantaceae bacterium | reverse complement strand
GACGAGCAGCCTGCCCAGCCGACCCGTGCCGCCCGTTACCAGCACCTTTGACATGAAACCTCCGCGTGTAAAAGAAACATTGGGCGAAGTGTGTGATCCGTGTTACATCAGGTGTACGATCGATGTTAAGTAGACCGCCCGGGGGCGGGGCGAACCCAATCGGCACTCGATACCGGGACGGTCCCCCATGGCTCATCTTGCTCCCCGCTTGCGACGCATCCTCGTCACGATCAGCTTGTCCGTCACCTTGCTGATGACTTCCGCGATCGGCGCTCGCCCCGCATCGGCTACCACGCCGAGCGTGTCCACCGCCGCCTACATCGCATCGAAATTGCTCAACTCGATGAACAGCGAGCGTGCCTGGCACGGCCTCCCGGCGCTGCGGATGAACGGCTACCTCATCCGCAGCGCCCACGCGCACAACCTCGTGATGGCGAAGTACAACACTATGTCGCATCAATTGCCCGGCGAATACTACTTCTCCACGAGAATCACACGGGCCCCCTACTACTGGCGGATGTGCGGCGAGAACATCGCCTGGAACTCCAACTGGAGCCTCCTGGGCGCCTACTACCTCGAGCGGCTCATGTACAACGAGGTGGCGCCCAACAACGGGCACCGGCTAAACATCCTCAGCCACTATTACCGCGAGGTCGGCATCGACATCTACATGGACGCGACGCATCACAAGATGTGGCTTACCCAGGACTTCGGTCTCCACATGTGACGCGCCGGCTCAGCCGCAGACCGCTCCGCTCGCGGCCGAGCCGACGAGCTTGGCGTACTTGCCGAGCACGCCGTAGTCGAACCGGGGCGGCAGCGGCTTCCACTCCGCGCGTCGGCGCTCCAGTTCCGCGTCGTCGACGAGCAGGTCGAGCGTGCGGGCGGTCATGTCCATGCGGATCCGGTCGCCGTCGCGCACGAGGGCGATCGGGCCGCCGACCGCGGCTTCTGGCGCGATGTGTCCTATGCACAGGCCGGTGGTGCCGCCGGAGAAGCGCCCGTCGGTGAGCAGCAGGACCCCCTTGCCGAGGCCGGCACCCTTGATCGCGCTGGTGATCTGCAGCATCTCGCGCATGCCGGGGCCGCCCTTCGGGCCTTCCCAGCGGATGACGACGATGTCGTCCTTCTCGAAGGTGCCCGCAGCGAGCGCTTCCATCGCGGCCTGCTCGCGGTCGAAGACCCGCGCGGTGCCCTCGAAGGCGACGGAGTCGAGGCCGGCGCTCTTCACGACTGCGCCGTCCGGAGCGAGCGAGCCGCGCAGGATTGTCAGTCCGCCGGTGCGGTGGATCGGATCGCTCATCGCATGGATGATCTTGCCGTCCGGGTCGGGCGGGGCAATGTCGTGCAGGTTCTCGGCGACGGTCTTGCCGGTGACGGTGAGCGCGTCGCCGTGCAGCAGGCCCGCGCCGAGCAGCGCCTTCATCACCACCGGGACGCCGCCGATGGCGTCGATGTCGGTCATGACGTAGCGGCCGAACGGCTTGACGTCGGCCAGATGCGGAACCTTGTCGCCGATGCGGTTGAAGTCATCGAGGCTCAGCTCGACCTGCGCCTCGTGCGCGATGGCCAGCAGATGCAGCACGGCATTGGTTGAACCGCCGAGAGCCATGACGACCGTGATGGCGTTTTCGAAGGCCTGCTTGGTCAAGATCGTGCGCGCTGTGATGCCGGCGTCGACGAGGTGCACAGCCGCCTCGCCGGAGCGCTCGGCGTAGTAGTCACGGCGCGAGTCCGGTGCGGGTGGCGAGGCCGAACCGGGCAGCGACATGCCCAGCGCCTCGGCTGCCGAGGCCATCGTGTTCGCGGTGAACATCCCCCCGCACGCGCCCTCGCCCGGGCAGACCGCCTTCTCGATTTCGGTGAGCTCGTCGCGGGTCATCCGCCCCGCGAGACAGGCGCCGACCGCCTCGAACGCGTCGACGATCGTCACGTCGCGACCCTGGTGGTGGCCCGGCAGCGTTGAGCCTGCGTAGAGGAAGACGGCGGCGACGTCGAGACGCGCCGCGGCCATGAGCATGCCGGGCAGCGACTTGTCGCAGCCGGCGAGCAGGACCCCGCCGTCGAGCTGCTCGGCGCGGAACACCGTCTCGACGGAGTCGGTGATCACCTCGCGCGACACCAGCGAGTAGTGCATGCCGGCGTGGCCCATCGAGATCCCGTCGGAGACCGAGATGGTGGCGAACTCGAGCGGGTAGCCGTCGGCGCCGCGCACGCCGATCTTGGCCCGCTTCGCCAGCCGGTCCAGCGACAGGTTGCACGGCGTGATCTCGTTCCAGGACGACGCGACGCCGATCTGCGGCTTGCGCCAGTCGTCGTCACCCATGCCGACGGCGCGCAACATGCCGCGTGCGGGGGCTCGTTCGAGGCCGTCGGTGACGATGCCGCTGTGCGGCTTGCGGTGCTGCCGGGGCTGCTCTGTACTCATTGCTCGACGCTCACATGTCCAGGGTTCGTCCTGCTGCGTTCGGCCGCGGGCGGCCCCGCGATGCTCGCTCACTGTCGTCTCGCGTGCTCACGCGCAAACCCTACGGGCTACGGTTCTCCGCGTGTCCTCGGCTCCCGCGTCTCCGTCCGATGTCCGGACCTTCCGGCTGCCCGCCCTGGCCTACCTGATCGTGTTGTTCCTGGTCTTCTGCACGGCGCCGCTGGCCTTCGCGGGCGACAGCAATGCGGGCGCACGCTCCGCACTGGGTCCCCGCGCGCTGCTCATCCTGTTCCCGGTCCTCGCGGCGGTGTTCATCGCGCGCACCAGAACGGTCGTCAGCGAGAACGGCGTCAGCGTGCGCGCGATGTTGGGCACCCGGCACCTGCCCTGGCACGAGATCCGCGGCCTGTCGGTCAACGAGCGCACCGTGTACCTGGTGTGCCACGACGGTTCGGTGCGCCTGCCGTGCGTACGGATCAGCGATTTGGCCGGCGTGTCGAAGGCGAGCGGCGGGCGGTTGCCCGAGGTCGCCGAGGCCACCCCGAAGTTCGCGCCGTCGCGTAGCCGCCGCCGCTGAGGCCGCCGCCGATTGTGCAACCTTGACACCCGTCAGCGGGGTTGAAGTTGCACAATCGGGTCAGTAGCCGTCGGTGACGAGGTTCTCGAGCGGTTCGCCGTCGTGCCAGCGGATGACCTGCTCGCGCACCAGCCGGTAGGCGCGGCGCTCCCAGCCGTAGGTGCCGCCGCCGACGTGCGGGGTGAGCACCAGGTTCGGTGCGTCCCACAACGGGTGGCCGGCGGGCAGCGGCTCGGGTTCGGTGACATCGAGGAACGCCTGCAGCCGGCGCGCGGCGAGCTCGACCAGCAGCGCGTCGGTGTCGACGATCGGGCCGCGGGCGATATTGACAAACAGCGCGTTGTCGGGCATCGCGGCGAGGAAGGTCGCGTCGACGAGATGATGCGTCTCGGGCGTGTGCGGGATCGCCACGACCACGATGTCGTGCTGCGGCAGCAGGCCGGACACCTCGGCCAGACCGTGTACTCCGTCGCGGATCCGGCGGCCTACGAATGTGACGCGCGCGTCGAAGACCTCGACCGCGGCGGCGATCCGGCTGCCGATGTCGCCGGCGCCGAGGATCAGCACCCGCTTGCCAGCCAAGCCGTCAGTGTCGGTTTGCACCCACTCGTGGGCGAGCTGCGCCTGCCCGAACCGGGGCAGCTGCCGCAGCACGCTGAGCATCCCGGCCACCGCAAGCTCGGCCGTGGAGCTGCCGTGGACGCCCCGCGCGTTGTAGAGCAGGACGCCGTCCGGGACGCGGTCCAGCCAGGCCTCGACTCCGGCCGACAGCAGCTGGATCACGCGCAGCGCGGGCAGCCTCGCCAGGGCGCCGGCGGTCATGGCCGCCGCGCTGTAGCGCGCCACGAGAAAACCGACGTCCTCGATCCCGGCCGGCGGGGGGCCGGACCCGTCCCAGACCACAGCCTGGACGCCAGCGGGCAGATCGCCGAGAGGCTCGCGCGCCGCGGCATCGGGCAGGCAGATCGTGGTCACCTGTGCAGGCTAGCGACGCCCTCGCACCGCGACGAGGCAGACTGGACGTCATGCCTCGCGTCCGCCGTCCCGCTGTCGCGCTCGCGGCCGTGCTCCTGCTGGCCGGTTGTGGCGCGGCCGCGAAAGCGAGCAACCCGAGCTGGGTGCCGAAGCCCTCCTTCCAGGGCGAGGGACTGCCGCCGAACGCCCCCTCGACGGCGCCGAGCCAGCAACCGTCCGATCCCGGGCCGACCCCAACCAGACGGCCGACCGGGCCGAGCGGGCCGAGCACGTCGAAGGGTCCGGACCCGTTCGTCGTCGCGACCACGCTGACGTCGCCGGTCGGCATCGCCATCCTGCCCGACGGGACGGCCCTGGTCGGCGAACGTAGGACCGGTCGCATCGTGCGGGTGCAGCCGAAGCCGGGCCAGCCGGTGCACACGGTGCGCACGCTGTCGGGCCTGAGCACGAGCGGAGGTGGCGGGTTGCTCGACCTGGCGCTGTCGCCGAACTACTCGCAGGACAGCCTGATCTTCGCCTACCTGACCACGCCCACCGACAACCGAGTCGTCGCGTTCACACTGACCGGCCCGGCCACCCCCGTCCTCACCGGCATCCCGCGCGGTACGAGCGACAACACCGGCCGGATCGTGTTCGGCAGCGACGGCCTGCTCTACGTCGGCACCGGCGACGCGGGCCGGCCAAAGCTCGCGGCCGACCCGAAGAGCCTGGCCGGCAAGGTGCTGCGGGTGACCGACATCGGCAAACCCGCCGCCGGCAATCCCGCACCGTCCTCGCCGGTGTTCACCAGCGGCCACCACGTGGTCGACGGACTGTGTCTGGTCGCCGAGTCCAACACTGTCCTCGAGGTCGAGGCACATGGCTCGGACGGGCTGGACAACGTCAACGTCCTGACCGCAGGTGAGTCCTACGGCTGGCCCACGCCCACCCCGTCGTCCCAGGAGCCGATCACGACGCTGCCGCCGGCGCAGGGCGGCCCCGGTGGCTGCGCCGTCCTGGACAACGAGCTCTACGTGACCTCGCTGGACGGCAAGGCACTGCTCGCGTCCGCGCTGAGCGCCAAAAACCAGGGGCTCTCAGCCGGCAAGTTCACCGCGGCCCTGACGAACAAGTACGGCCGGCTGCTGAGCGTCGTTGCCGATCCGGCCGGCGGCGTGCTGTGGCTGACGACGTCGAACCGGGACGGGCACGGCCGACCCGTCGCCGACGACGAGCGGGTGCTGCGGATCCCGCCCCCGGGTGGCGGCGGCGGCGCAACCTCCCCCGCGTGACCCAGCCCCTCCGTTGAGCGCGTCACAGGTCAGCAACGCCTACAGTCCGTCCTGGCGGGCCCGCACGGCCATCCGGATCTGGGTGATGTTGTCGCGCAGCAGGTCCGAGACGAGTTCGTCGGTGCGCGGGTCAGCCAGCACTTCCAGCAGCACCCGCAGTGTCGTCTCGCTCGCCTCGTTGATGATCCGGTCGTGGAACGGCAGGAGGCCGATGTGCCGCGCCGTCGGGTCCTGCTTGATCTTCTCGGCGAACATCTGTTTGATCTCTTCCTGGTTCTCCTGCAGCGCCGAGGCGATGTTGCGCGTGTAGTGGCCGGCCTGCAACACCTCGGCCACCTCGTCGAGCACCGCGATCGTGATCGGCCGCTTGATGACGTCGATGACGTTCTCCGACGCCCGGTTGATCAGCCGGACGATGAACGGCTCGCGGAGCCCGCGCCGCACCAGCGTCCGGCCGACGAACGCCGCAATGATCGCCAGCACGATCAGCCCGGCGACGATGAGTAGTACCCAGCTTGTCGTGCTCAGCTGCCCGATCGCTGCGGTCATAACCTCTGATCCTGCACGTACCGGCGTTCCCACGTCGACGCCAGCTATTCGGACACCCCGAGGCGCTCCAACAGGATCGCCCGCACGGCGGCGGCGTCGGCCTGCCCGCGCGTCGCTTTCATGACCGCGCCGACCAGGGCCCCGACGGCCGGGATCTTGCCGCCGCGCACCTTGGCGGCGACGTCGGGATTGGCCGCGATCGCCTCGTCGGCGGCCGTCTCGAGCGCACCGGTGTCCGACACCCGCCGCAGACCGCGCTCGGCGACGACGCTGTCGACGTCCGCGCCGCTGGCCAGTACCCCGTCGACGGCCTGCCGAGCGAGCGCCACCGAGAGGGTGCCGTCGGTGACGAGCGCGACCAGCCGCGCCACCTGCGCCGGCGTGATGGGGAGCTCTGCGGCCTCGATCTCGCGCGCGTTCGCCTCCTGCGCGAGGTAGCCCAGCCACCAGTTGCGCGCCTCGCCCACCGCAGCGCCTGCCTCGACGGTGGCGCCCACCAGGTCGACGACGCCGGCGTTGGTCATCTGCTGCATGTCCTCGGCGCTGACACCGAGCGAGGCGCTCAGCCGAACCCGGCGGGCGGCGGGCAGCTCGGGCAGAGCGTCGCGCAGCCGCTCCACCCAGCCCGCGTCGGGGGCGACCGGCACCAGGTCGGGTTCAGGGAAGTAGCGGTAGTCGGTCGCCTCTTCCTTGCTGCGTCCGGCGCGGGTGTCACCGGTGGATTCGTTGAAGTGCCGCGTCTCCTGAAACACGCGCTCCCCCGCGTCGAGCACGCCAGCCTGCCGGATCATCTCCGAGCGCACCGCCCGCTCGACACTGCGCAGTGAGTTGACGTTCTTCGTCTCGGTGCGCGTTCCCCACTCCGGTGCGCCGGGGGCGTTCAAGGACGTGTTCACGTCGCAGCGCAGCGAGCCCTGCTCCATGCGCACGTCACTGACGCCGAGCGTGCGCAGGATGTTGCGCAGTTCGGTGACGTAGGCCTTGGCGACCTCGGGCGCCAGCGCACCGGTGCCCGGCACCGGTTTGGTGACGATCTCGATCAGCGGGATGCCGGCCCGGTTGAAGTCGACCAGCGAGTACTCCGCGCCATGGATGCGTCCGGTAGCGCCGCCCACATGGGTGTTCTTGCCGGTGTCCTCCTCCATGTGCACCCGCTCGATGCCAACCCTGACGACGACCTCTCCGACTGTGACATCCAAGTAGCCCTCGAGGCACAGCGGCTCGTCGTACTGCGAGATCTGGAAGTTCTTCGGCATGTCGGGGTAGAAGTAGTTCTTGCGCGCGAAGCGGCACCATGGCGCGATCGAGCAGTTCAACGCCAGCCCGATGCGGATGGTGGACTCGATCGCCGCCTCGTTCACCACGGGCAGCGCGCCGGGCAGGCCGAGGCACACCGGGCAGGTCTGGGTGTTCGGCTCGGCGCCGAATTCGGTGGCGCAGCCGCAGAACATCTTTGACACGGTGCCCAGCTCGACATGGGTCTCCAGGCCGATCACCGGCTCGTAGCGGGCGACGACGTCGTCATAGGCGAGGGTCATCCGATCACCCCCATCGGCGGAATCAGGGGCTCGACGGCCGACTCGAACGCCGCGCCCACCCGGTAACAGCGTTCGTCGGCGAGCGCGGGCGCCATGATCTGCAGCCCCACCGGCAGGGGCGGGTGGGCGGCCGACTCCGCCAGCCCGCACGGAACCGAGATCGCCGGCGTCCCGGCCAGCGACGCGGGCAGCGTGGCGAGGTCGTTGACGTACATCGCCATCGGGTCGGCCATCCGCTCACCGATGCCGAACGCGACGAACGGTGACGTAGGCGAGACGAGCACGTCGGCCTGTTCGAACGCGGCTTGGAAATCACGCACGATGAGTGTGCGTACCTTCTGCGCCTGTCCGTAGTAGGCCTCGTAGTAGCCCGACGACAGCGCATACGTGCCGATCATGATGCGGCGCTTCACCTCGGGGCCGAAGCCGGCCTCGCGGGTCAGCGACATGACGTCCTCGAGCGAGTTCACGCCGTCGTCGCCGGCTCGCAGGCCGTAGCGCACCGCGTCGAAGCGAGCGAGGTTGGACGAGCACTCGCTGGGCGCGATCAGGTAGTACGCGGCCAGGGCGTAGCCGAAGTGCGGGCAGCTCACCTCGACAACCTCCGCGCCCAGCCCGCGCAGGGTCTCGACGGCCGTCGCGAACGAGGCGAGTACGCCGGGCTGGTAGCCCTCCCCGCCCAGCTCGCGGACCACGCCGACGCGCACCCCCTTGAGCGCACCGCGCGCACCCTCGCGAGCGGCGGCCACCACCGGCGCCACCGGCGCGGCGATCGAGGTCGAGTCGGCCGGGTCGTGCCCGGCGATCACCTCGTGCAGCAGCGCGGCGTCGAGCACCGTCCGTCCTAACGGACCGGCCTGGTCCAGGGAGGACGAGAACGCGATCAGTCCGTAGCGTGACACCGCGCCGTAAGTGGGCTTGTGTCCGACGATGCCGGTGACGGCGGCGGGCTGGCGGATCGAGCCGCCGGTATCGGTGCCGATCGCCAGCGGCGCCTCGAACGCGGCGACGGCGGCCGACGAACCGCCGGACGAACCGCCCGGGATGCGCGAGAGATCCCACGGGTTGTGGGAAGGACCGTAGGCCGAGTTCTCGGTCGAGCTGCCCATCGCGAACTCGTCCATGTTGGTCTTGCCGAGCATGACGATGCCGGCGTCCTTGATGCGCCGCGTGATTGTCGCGTCGTAGGGCGGGCGCCAGCCCTCGAGGATCTTCGAACCGGCAGTGGTCGGCAGGCCCGAGGTGACGACGACATCCTTCATCGCGAGCGGTACACCTGCGAGCGGCGAGAGCGCCTCACCTGCGGCGCGCTTCTGGTCGACGGCCTTGGCCGCGGCGAGCGCGCCCGCTGTGTCGACGTGCAGGAACGCGTGCACCGGCCCGTCGACGGCGGCGATCCGGTCGAGGTGCGCCTGCGCGACCTCGACGGCCGACACCTCGCCCCTCGCGACCTTGGCCGCGATGTCCGCCGCCGTCAGCCGCGTCAGCTCGCTCATGCTTCTGCTCTCATGATCTTCGGCCTAGGCCTCATCTGTTCCCA
>DAITQD010000057.1:0-2435 GCA_036833255.1 Jatrophihabitantaceae bacterium | reverse complement strand
GATCTTCGGCCTAGGCCTCATCCATCAAGATGCGCGGCACTCGGAACTTGTTGTCCTCGACCGCGGGCGCCTCGGCGAGCACCGCGTCGCGCGGCAGCGACGGGCGCACCTCGTCGGGCCGGAACACGTTCGTCATCGCCACGGCGTGCGTGGTGGGCGGGATGTCGGCAGCCGCGACCTCGCCGACGCGGGCCACCGCGCCCAGGATCACGTCCAGTTGCCCGGCGAAGGTGTCCAGCTCGTCGTCGCTGACGGCCAGTCGGGCGAGTCGCGCCAGGTGGGCGACGTCGTCGCGGCTGATGAGGCCGCTCGGGCCGGCTGATCCAGCAGGGAGGTCGGTTGCGTCGGGCACGACCCGTGAGTCTAGGAGACGGAGCAGATCGGCCTCCTGAGACCTTGCCGCCGACGCGCGTAACGCAGCTGTCATGTCCGTCGGGCAGGGTGAGCGGCGTGTCCTACCTGATGCGCATCGTCCTGCCCGACCGCCCCGGCGCGCTCGGCGCGGTGGCCACGGCGCTCGGCGCTGTGGGAGCCGACATCCTCAGCCTGGACGTCATCGAACGCTCGCCCGGCAACGCGATCGACGACCTCGTGCTGGACCTACCACCGGGCCGACTCGCCGACTCGCTGGTCAGCGCAGCCGCCACCGTGCCCGGGGTGCGCGTCGAGTCCATCCGACCCTATGCCGGGCAGATCGACCCGTACCGGGAGCTGGAACTCCTCGACAGCCTGGCCACGATGCCGGGGCAGTCGCTGCGGGTGCTCGCCGACGGCGTCGCGCGTATCTTCCGAGCCGGCTGGGCGCTGGTGCTCGGCGCGCCGGCGGACGGTCACGCGAAGGTGCTCGCCGCCGGCGGCGCGGCGCCCGAGGTCACCAGCCTGCCCACGCCGTGGTGGCCGCCGTCGCCGGCCCGCGTGCTCGACGCAGACGTCGAGTGGGCGCCGCCGGATTGGGCGCGCCTGGGCACCGAGCTCGCGGTCGCCCCGCTCGGTGAGTCCGCGTTGCTCGTCGGACGACCCGCGCTGCGTTGGCTGCCGGCGGAAATGCTGCGCCTACGGCATCTCGCGGCCATCGCCGCCACGGTCACGACTTGATCATGGAACGTAGCCGCGATCTTGTTGCGAACAGGGCACTAGGACAACCGATCCGCAACAAGATCCGAAAGACTGGGGTGCGCATGACTAAATGGACCGCAGCCGACATCCCCGACCAGACCGGCCGGACGTTTGTCGTCACCGGCGCGAACAGCGGTCTGGGCGCGAGCACCGCGCGCGAACTCGCCCGGGCCGGCGCGTCGGTCATCGTTGCCTGCCGCAACACCACCAAGGGAGCCGCCGCAGCCGCTGGCATGCCGGGCCAGGTCGAGGTGCGCCAACTCGACCTCGCTGATCTCGCGTCGGTGCGGTCATTCGCAGACGGCGTCGAGCACCTAGACGTCCTGGTCAACAACGCCGGAGTCATGGCGCTGCCGAAGGGCACGACGGCGGACGGCTTCGAGTGCCAGATCGGTACGAATCATCTCGGCCACTTCGCGCTGACCGGGTTGCTGCTTGCGAAGATCACCGATCGCGTGGTGACCCTGTCCAGCGGCGCGCACCGCTTCGGCAAGATCAGTCTCGACGACCTGAATTGGCAGCGGCGCCGCTACCAGCGCTGGGGTGCCTACGGCCAGTCCAAGCTGGCCAACCTGATGTTCGCCTACGAGTTGCAGCGCCGCCTGGCCGCCACCCGGTCACCGCTGAAGTCGCTGGCCGCCCACCCCGGCTACGCCGCGACTGAACTTCAGTCGCACACCGAGTCGGTCCAGGATCGGCTGATGGTGTTGGGCAATCGCCTGATCGCCCAGAGCGCGGATCTGGGTGCGCTGCCGAGCTTGTACGCGGCGACGGTCGCGACGGTGCGCGGCGGTGAGTTCGTCGGCCCGGACGGGCGCCTGGGCCTGAACGGCCACCCGAAGGTCGTCGGCTCCAACCGGGCGTCGAAGGACGAGGCCATGGCCGCCAAGCTCTGGGCGCTGTCCGAAGAACTGACCGGCGTCACCTTCCCCTGACCCGTCGCCTCGATCGCGCCCCCGTGATCAACACGCAATCCACATGGCCACGGCCATGCTGGCGGGCTGTTGATCACGGTGCACCTGACCACTTCGCGGTTACAGCAATTCGGGCTGCTGCCATTTCTCCCCGTGGACGTGCGTCGCGAGCCACGCCCACACCGTCTCGTACCAGACCCGGGCGTTGCCGGGCTTGAGCACCCAGTGGCCCTCGTCAGGGAAGTACAGGTAGGACGATTCGACGCTGCGGCGCTGCAGGTCCCACCACAGCCGCAGGCCCTCGCCTATCGGTACCCGGTAGTCCTTGTCGCCATGCACAACCAGCATGGGCGTCGAGATGTTGTCGAGGAAGTGGTGCGGCGACCAGGCGTCGTACCTCTCGGG
>DAITQD010000056.1:0-15981 GCA_036833255.1 Jatrophihabitantaceae bacterium | reverse complement strand
GTGTGGCCCGCCGGATCCACCCGAGCGCCAGCGAGCGGTGGAGACGAGGGGACGCTCCCGGCGGGAATTGGTGATGAGCGCTCGCGCGAAGAGCCGCCGCCGAGCGAAGGCGAGTGTGGCCCGCCGGATCCACCCGAGCGCCAGCGAGCGGTGGAGACGAGGGGACGCGTGAGCGCAGAAAACAGTCAGCCGACGCGGATCATGCCCTCCTGCACGACGCTGGCCAGGTGCCGGCCGTCCTGCGAGTAGAACCGTCCCGTCGCCAGCCCTCGGCTGCCCGACGCCGACGGCGACTGCGAGACGTAGAGGAGCCACTCGTCGGCGCGAAACGGCCGCTGGAACCACATCGCGTGGTCGAGGGAGGCCATCGAGATCGGGTCCAGACCGGGAGCCAGCCCATGCTGGACGAGTACCGAATCGAGCAAGGTCATGTCCGAAGCGAACGTCAACACGCACACGTGCAGCAGCGGGTCGTCGGGCAGCCGCCCGTTGGCGCGCATCCACACCCGGGTCAGGCCGGCCCGCGGCCCGTGGGCGTGTTGCTGCCACGGCGGGTCGTCGACATAGCGCAGATCGATCGGCCGGGGCAACATCTTGAAGAACGCCGCCGCGTCGGGCGAGTCCGCGTAGCGCTCTTCCAGTGTCGGCAGCGACTCCGGCGGTGGCGCGTCGGGCATGTCGGACTGATGGTCGATGCCCGGCTGGTCGAGCTGGAAGGACGCCGACAGCGAGAAGATCGACTTGCCGTGCTGCACGGCAACCACCCGCCGGGTGGTGAACGAGCGGCCGTCACGCACCCGGTCGACCTCGTAGATGATCGGCACGGCCGGGTCACCGGACCGGATGAAATACGAGTGCAGCGAATGCACCTGTCGGTCACGCGGCACTGTGCGTCCGGCGGCGACCAGCGCCTGGCCCGCGACCTGGCCGCCGAAGACCCGCTGCCAGCGCGCCTTCGGGCTCACACCGCGGAACATGTCCTCCTCGATCTTCTCCAGATCGAGCAGTCGCACGAGTCCGTCGACGACGACCTGGCCGCCGTCGCGGACGGCGTGATCGTGCGCGTCGAAGTCGGTACCGAGGTCCTCGGCCTCGTTGCCGCTGTGCCGCGACCCCTTGCGCGGCGGAGGTTCAGCTGTCATTGCGCAGCACGTCCCCGATGCGGTGGATCCGGATGGTGTTCGTGGCACCCGGCGTCGTCGGCGGCGTGCCGGCCACGACGATGACGAGATCGCCCGGACGGCACACACCGCGGTTCACCAGCGCGGAGTCGACCTGGCGCACCATGTCGTCGGTGGTCTGCACGGTCCACACCAGATGCGCCTCGGCTCCCCACAACAGCGCCATCTGCCGTTGCACCTGCTCGACGGGCGTGAACACGAGCAACCGCTGGCTGGGCTGCAACCGCGACAGGCGGCGCGCCGTGTCGCCGGTCTGCGTGAATGCGACGAGAGCAACCGCATCCAGCGCATCGCCGATGTCCTTGGCCGCCTTGACGATCGCGCCGCCGGACGTGCGCGGATTGTGGTGCAACCCCGACACCCGGGTGCCCCAGACCTCGACCGAGGTGATGATGCGGCTCATCGTGGCGACGGCCTGCACCGGGTACTTGCCGATGCTCGTCTCGCCGGACAGCATGACCGCGTCCGCTCCGTCGATGACGGCGTTCGCGACGTCGGATGTTTCGGCCCGGGTGGGCCGCGAGTGAGTGATCATCGACTCGAGCATCTGGGTGGCGACGATTACCGGCTTGGCATTGTTACGGCAGATTTGGATCGCCTGTTTCTGCACGACGGGTACCTGCTCGAAGGGCATCTCCACGCCGAGATCGCCGCGCGCGACCATCACCCCGTCGAAGGCAAGCACGATCTCCTCGATGCGCTCGACCGCCTCGGGTTTCTCGATCTTGGCAATCACCGGACGGCGGATACCGACCTCGTCCATCACGCGGTGCACGAGCTTGACGTCCTCGGGGTTGCGCACGAAGGACAACGCGACGAAGTCGACGCCCAGGCGCAGTGCGAACTCCAGGTCGTCGGCGTCCTTGTCCGACATCGCCGGCACGCTCACCGCGACCCCCGGCAGCGACAGGCCCTTGTTGTTGCTGACCGTGCCGCCCTCGGTGACGTCGCAGACGACGTCGGTAGCGTTCTCGACCTCGACGGCGATCAGGGCGACGTTGCCGTCGTCGACCAGCAACCTGTCGCCGGGCCGCACGTCGGTGGCCAGTTGTTTGTAGGTCGTCGAGACGCGGTCGTGGGTGCCCTCGCAGTCCTCGACGGTGATCCGCACCCGCTCGCCGGTCGCCCACTCGACGGGCCCGTCGGCGAAGCGGCCGAGGCGGATCTTCGGGCCCTGCAGGTCGGCCAGCACTGCGACGTTGCGTCCCGCGGCCGCTGCGGCCTGACGCACCTCATGGAAGCGACGGCCGTGCTCGGCGTGCCCACCGTGGCTGAAGTTCAGCCGGGCGACGTCCATGCCGGCCTCGACAAGGGCGCGGCAACGCTCCGGGGTATCTGTCGCGGGGCCGAGCGTGCAGACGATTTTCGCGCGTCGGGTCACCTGTCCAGCGTATTGGCTACTCGCGGGTCACCTTGCGATGGGCGTACGTCGAGGCAGACGCGGGGATCAGGCGCGGGCGGCGGCCATGACTGCGGCGTCGACGTCCACACCCGCCGCATGCGCCCTGCGCGTCGCGTCGAGCACCCGCTTGTAGTCGCGCGGCATGACGGCGCTGAATCGGGCGAGCGCCGTCGGCCAGTCCCCCAGCAGGCCTCGCGCCACAGCCGAGTCGGTGCAGTCGGCGTGCTGCGCCACGACCGCCCGCAGCGCGGCGGCGTCCTCAGCTGACACCGGCTCGACGTCGACCAGCTCGCCGTTGACCAGCGACGCGTCCAGGTCGAGCACGAACGCGTGACCACCCGACATGCCGGCGCCGACATTGCGTCCGGTTTGCCCGAGGATCACCGCGGTTCCGCCGGTCATGTACTCCAGCGCGTGGTCTCCGACGCCCTCGGCGACGATCGTCGCACCGGAGTTGCGCACCCCGAAGCGCTCTCCGACGACTCCGCGTAGGTAGATCTCGCCGCGCGTCGCGCCGTAGGCAATCACGTTGCCAGCGATGACGTTCCGCTCGGCCACGAACGGGGCCGCCTCGTCCGGACGGACCGCGATCACGCCGCCCGACAGGCCTTTGCCGACGTAGTCGTTCGCGTCGCCGATGAGCCGCAGGGTGATGCCACGTGGCACGAAGGCGCCGAAGGACTGGCCGGCCGAGCCGCGGAACGTGATGTCGATCGTCCCCGGCGGAAGTCCGTCGGCGCCGTAGCGGCGCGTTACGAGCGAGCCGAGCATGGTGCCCACGGTGCGGTTCACATTGCGCACCGGCAGTTCGAGCGAGACCTGCGAGCCGTCGAGCAACGCGCCCTCGCACAACTGCACGAGGGTGTTGTCGAGCGCGGCGTCCAGGCCGTGATCCTGTTCGCGGATCTTCACCAGCGATGTGCCATAGGGCGTCTCGGGCACGGCGAGCAGCGGGGAGAGGTCGAGCCCATCGGCCTTCCAGTGCTCGATCGCTGTGCTCGTGTCGAGTGCCTCGACGTGACCGATGGCCTCCTGGAGCGAGCGGAATCCCAGCGAGGCAAGGATTTCGCGCACCTGCTCGGCGATGTATTCGAAGAACGTCACGACGAACTCGGGTTTGCCGGTGAACCGCTCGCGCAGCACCGGGTTCTGGGTGGCGACACCCACGGGGCAGGTGTCGAGGTGGCAGACCCGCATCATCACACAGCCCGACACGATCAGCGGGGCGGTAGCGAATCCGAACTCCTCGGCACCGAGCAGCGCCGCGACAACGACGTCGCGGCCGGTCTTCATCGCGCCGTCGACCTGCACGGTGATGCGGTCGCGCAGCCCGTTGAGCAGCAACGTCTGCTGCGTCTCGGCCAGGCCGAGCTCCCACGGCAGCCCCGCGTGCTTGAGCGAGGTGAGCGGTGCCGCGCCGGTGCCGCCGTCATGCCCAGAGATCAGCACCACGTCGGCGTGCGCCTTGGACACGCCGGCCGCAACGGTGCCGACGCCGGACTCGGCGACCAGCTTGACGTGCACGCGGGCCTGCGCGTTCGCGTTCTTCAGGTCGTGGATCAGCTGCGCGAGGTCCTCGATCGAGTAGATGTCGTGGTGCGGCGGCGGGGAGATCAGCCCGACGCCCGGCGTGGAGTGCCGGGTGCGCGCGATCCACGGATAGACCTTGTAGCCGGGCAACTGGCCGCCCTCGCCCGGCTTGGCACCTTGCGCCACTTTGATCTGGATGTCGTCGGCGTTCACGAGGTAGTGACTGGTCACGCCGAAGCGACCCGATGCGACCTGCTTGACCGCCGAGCGGCGCAGGTCGCCGTTCGGGTCGGGCGTGAAGCGCCGCGCGTCCTCGCCGCCCTCACCACAGTTGGACTTGCCGCCAAGGCGGTTCATGGCGATCGCGAGCGTCTCGTGCGCCTCGGCCGAGATCGAGCCATAGGACATCGCTCCGGTCGCGAAGCGCGCGACGATCGCCGACACCGGTTCGACCTCGTCGATCGGGACGGATGCGCGGCCGGAGCGGAACTCGAACAGGCCGCGCAGCGTGCCGCCGGCCCGGTTGAGCGCCTCGATCTTGTCGGTGTACTCCCGGAACAGCTCGTAGCGACGTTGCCGGGTGGCGTGCTGCAGCAGGAATACCGTCTCAGGATTGAACAGATGCAGTTCGCCCTCGCGGCGCCACAGGTATTCGCCACCGACGTCGAGGCGGCGGTGGGCGCGGGCGGTCGGCACGAGCGGATAGGCGTTGGCGTGTCGGGCGGCGGACTCTTCGGCGATGACGTCGAGGCCCACCCCGCCAAGTCGCGAGGGCGTGCCACCGAAGTACTCGTCGACGAGCGGCTGCGCGAGACCGAACGCCTCGAACACCTGCGCCCCGGTGTAGGACGCGATCGTCGAGATGCCCATCTTGGACATCACCTTCAGCACGCCCTTGGACAGCGCCGTGACGTAGTTCTGGATCGCCTTGTCGGCTGTGCTTGCCAAGGCGCCTGGACCGACGGTCGGCGCACCGCCTGCGGCGGCGATGGCGGTGATCGCACCGGTGGCGACGAGGTCGTCGATCGTCTCGAAGGCGAGGTAGGGGTTGACCGCGGCGGCGCCGTAGCCGATGAGAAGCGCGATGTGGTGCACTTCGCGGGCCTCGCCGGTCTCGATCACGAGACCGACCTGGGTGCGCTGGCCGGTGCGGACGAGGTGCTGGTGCACTGCTGAGGTCAGCAGCAACGCGGGAATGGGCGCATGGTCAGCATCGCAGTCGCGGTCGGACAGGATCAGGATGCGGGCGCCATGGGCCACGGCGTCGGCGCATTCGCGGCGCACCCGCTCGAGCGCGCCGGCGAGCGCCTCACCGCCGCCGTGCACCCGGAAACGGCCGTCGATGAGGCTGCACTGGAATCCCGGCATGTCGCCGTCGGCGTCGATGTGCCAGATCTTGGCCAGCTCGTCGTTGTTGATCACCGGGCGGGGAATCACAATCTGCCGGCACGACACGGGACCCGGCGTGAGCAGGTTCTGCTCGGGGCCGATCGTCCCGGCCAAGGAGGTCACCATCTCCTCGCGGATCGCGTCCAGCGGTGGGTTGGTGACCTGGGCGAACAGTTGGCTGAAGTAGTCGAACAGCAGCCGCGGACGCTGCGAGAGCGCGGCGAGCGGAGTATCGGTGCCCATCGAGCCGAGCGGCTCGATACCGGCCGTCGCCATCGGGGTGATGAGGACGCGCAGCTCCTCCTCGGTGTAGCCGAAGATCTGCTGCCGGCGGGTCACCGCCTCGTGGGAGAACACCACGTGCTCGCGCTCGGGCAGCTCGTCGAGCTGGATCAGGCCAGCGTGCAGCCACTCGCCGTAGGGGTGCTCGGCGGCCAGTCCGGCCTTGACGTCGCCGTCGGACACGATCTCGCCGCGGGCGGTGTCGACAAGGAACATCCGGCCCGGCTGCAGGCGTCCCTTCGCGACGATCGTCGCCGGATCGAGGTCGAGCACGCCGGACTCGCTGCCGAGCACCACCAGGCCGTCCGACGTCTGCCACCAGCGCCCCGGCCGGAGCCCGTTGCGGTCGAGCACCGCCCCGATGACCGTGCCGTCGGTGAAGTTGACGCAGGCCGGGCCGTCCCAGGGCTCCATCAGCGAGGCGTGGAACTCGTAGAAGTCACGGCGCGCGGGATCCATCGCGGCGTTGTTCTCCCACGCCTCCGGGATCATCATCAGCACCGCGTGCGGCAGGCTGCGCCCCCCGAGATGAAGCAACTCGAGCACCTCGTCGAAGGTTGCGGAGTCGCTGCGGCCGGGCGTGCAGATCGGGAAGAGCCGCTCGAGGTCGCCGCGGATGAGCTCGGATTCGAGCAGCGTTTCGCGGGTACGCATCCAGTTGCGGTTGCCGCGGATCGTGTTGATCTCGCCGTTGTGCGCGATGTAGCGGTACGGGTGCGCGAGCGGCCACGACGGGAACGTGTTCGTCGAGAAGCGGCTGTGTACCAGGCCGATCGCACTGGCGAAGCGCACGTCGGTGAGGTCGGGGAACACCGCACCAAGCTGGTCGGTGGTCAACATGCCCTTGTAGACCAGCGTCCGCGAGGACAGCGACGGGAAGTACAGCTCGATCTCCGCCTCGCTGGCGCGCCGCTCGGCGATTTTGCGCGCGGCGAAGGCCAGGCGCTCGAGCGGTAGCCCGGACTCGCCGGCGGCGCCCCGGAGAAAGACCTGGCGGAAGGTCGGCATGACGCTGCGGGCGGTCGGGCCGAGGTCGTCCGGGTGGACCGGCACGTTGCGCCAGCCGACGACGGTGAGCCCTTCCTCGACGGCGGTCCGCTCGACGACGCCAACCGCGCGCGCCGCCTGCTCCGGGTCGGCGGGCAGGAAGGCGATGCCGACGGCGTACTCGCCCGCAGGGGGAAGCTCGAGACCGGACACGGCCCGCAGGAACGCGTCGGGCACCTGCACCGTGATGCCGGCGCCGTCGCCCGAGGACGGCTCGGCTCCCACGGCGCCGCGGTGGTCGAGGTTGTGCAATGCGGTCAGGGCGTGCGCGACGATCGTGTGGCTGACCCGGCCGAACAGATCGGCGACGAACGCGACGCCGCAGGAGTCTGACTCGAAACGGGGGTCATAGAGCCCCTGTGCGGTGGGCACGGCGGAGAACGGAGTCACGCAGTCTCCCCCTCGATGGACGACGGCTCGGGAATTCCGGACGGCCGCGGTGACAACATGGCGGGCGCATTCCGGACCGGGACGACGTCGGCCCGTGCGGCTGCCACCAGATTACCCGGCACGTCTCGGATGGCCCGAAAAGTATTCGATGCGGTTGCTATGGTCCAGCTCAGCCTGCCGATCGAAGGAGCTGGAGACTTCATGATGCTCCACGACGCACGCTGGCGCGCCGTGAGCGCCACGTTGCTGCTCCTCGCCGTCGCCGGACTGGCAGGTTGCTCGAACACCACGGACGGCCACGGATCAGCCGCGCAGCCCACCCCCGCCACGAGCGGGGCCCCGTCCGACACCGGCTCGGCACCGAGCGCGCCGTCGACCGAGGACTCGACATCCGGAGCGCTGTCGAAGGCCGAAGTGATCACGCAGGCCGATGCCGTGTGCAAGCAGGTCGACACCGCACGCGCCGCGCTGCCGACCCCGTCCAGCCTCACGGACTACGACGCCATCGTGAAGAACCTGCAGGGCGCGCTCGTGCTGTTCCCGCAGTACTTCAGCCAGGTGAGCGCCGTGGTCGCCCGGTCCGCCGACGTCGCCGAGCTCACCGCGAAGTGGACGGCGCTCGAGGCGTCCGACTTCGCGGCCAGCAAGCCATTTCTCGACGAGCTGCTCGCGGCGGCCCAGGCCCGCGACAGCACGGCGGTGGACGCCGCGTCCAACAAGCTGGACAGCGCTACCGACCACAGCGACGAGATCGCCGCGTTCCTGCGCAGCTACGGGCTGACCGACTGCGCCACGCTCGTGAGCAGCTGAGCCGGAGGGCCTCAGATCGCCAGCAGCTCGGCCTCGATGTCGGCGCGGTCGGCCGGCGGAATCGGCTTGCCGTCCCGGGTCGTGACGTAGAAGGCGTCGACGACCACGCCGGCCATGGACGAGACCCGCGCGGAGCGGACGTCGAGCCCGCACCGTTCCAGGGCTGCGGTGACGCGGCAGAGCAGTCCTATCGCGTCGGCCGCGCGGAATTCGAGCACGGTCGCGTCGGTCGCGGCGTCGTCGAACCAGTGCACTGCGGCGGCCGGTTGGCGGGCGGCAGCCGGAGACCGGCGGGCGTAGGAGCGTTCCTTGTCGCGCAGTCGGTCGGCCAGGTCGAGGTTGCCCTCCAGCGCCCGCGCGAGATCGCCGCGCACGACGGCCGGGTCGGGCAACCGGCCGAAGCGCGGCTCGACGAGGAAAGTGTTGACCGCCATGCCCGCGTGGGTGCGAATCGAGGCCGCGCGCACGTCGAGCGCGTGCAGCGCGAGCACGCCGGCGGTGCGGTAGAGCACGCCGACGGTGTCGGGCGCGGCGACGATCACCTCGTCACCGCGGATCTCGACGGCGAGCTGTCCGGCTTCGGCGAGGGCGCGGCTCTCGTCGTCGATCAGCGGTTGCGCGGCCGGCGCTTCACCCTTGAGCACGGCGCGGACGCGGGCGACCAGATCGGCGATCAGCCCGGCCTTCCAGTCGCTCCATGCCGCCGGGCCCGTTGCCGCGGCGTCCGCGATCGTCAGCGCATGCAGCAGGTCGAGCAGCTCACCGGACCCATCGACCGCGTCGGCCACCGCGGTCACGGTCATCGGGTCGCGGAGGTCGCGGCGGGTCGCGGTGTCCGGCAGCAGCAGGTGGTGACGGGTCAGGGCGGCTACCGTCGCGACGTCGTGGGGCGCCAGGCCCATGCGCTGCCCGATCCGTTCGGCATGCACCGCGCCGACGACCGAGTGCTCGCCCGGGTAGCCCTTGCCGATGTCGTGCAGCAGGGCGCCGAGCAGCAGCAGATCGGGGCGCGACACCTGGCGGGTGAACTGCGCGGCCTGCGCGGCCGTCTCGAGCAGATGCCGGTCGACGGTGAAGCGGTGCACCGGATTGTGCTGGGCCTTGCAGCGCACGGCGTCCCATTCGGGAACGAGGCGGGCGAGCAGACCGGCGTGATCGAGCGACTCGAGCACCTGAACCGCGGGCTGGCCGGCGCCGAGCACGGAGACGAAGTCGTCGCGCATGTGGGCCGGCCACGGGACCGGAACGGGCGGCGCCACGGCGGCGAGCCGTTCGAGTGTGAAGGAGCTGAGCGGCAAGCCGTTCTCGGCGGCAGCACGGGCGGCGCGCAAGGCAAGCCCCGCGTCGGCGCGCGGTTCGGCGTCGCGGGCGAGAACCACCTCGCCGTCCTGGGCGACGACGTCCTTGGCGAGCCCGATCCGTTCGGGACCCGTCGGTGCGGACGAGCCGAACAGCCGGCGGCGCGGCGGCCGGGAGGCTCGGCCGGCGGCCTCGACGCGCCGCCACGCCACATCCAGGGAGTACGACACGGTGCGGGCCGCTTCGTTGACGCTGCGCAGCATCCCATCGCGGTCCGGTCCGTCGGTCTCGTCGAGCATGCCCAGCGCCTCGGCCACGCCGTCGTGCTCCTGCAGGCGCAGGACGTCCTCGGCACGGCCCGTGCGCCGGTGCAGCTCACCGCGCACGTCGAGCAGGACGGGATACGCGGCGCGCACCGGCGCGGTGAAGTCGACGAGCTGCGCGGCCGCGAGCGCATGCAGCGACTGCGCGTCACGCAGGCCGCCGCGCGAGTCCTTCAGGTTGGGTTCGAGCAGGAAGGCCGCCTCACCGGCGCCGGCCCACCGCGCGCGCGACAGCTCATGCAGCTCGGCGGCTCGCTTGCCTGCCGTGGCCCGCCACACGTCGAGAACGCGGGCCCGTAACGGACCCCAGAGTTCGCTGTCACCTGCGATGTGGCGCGCGTCCAACAGTCCCAGCACAGCTTTGAGATCGTCCTTCGCGACCGCGACCGCCTCGTCGACGGTGCGGACGGAGTGATCGAGCGGGATGCCACCGTCCCAGATGGGGTACCAGATGGAGTCGGCGAGCGCGTTGAGGCCGCTGGCCTTGCCGTCGTGCAACAGCACCAGGTCGAGGTCGGAATAGGGCGCGGGTTCCGCGCGGCCGAGCCCGCCGACCGCGATCAGCGCCACCCCCGCGGTGGCGGGGACGAGCGCCCGCAGCCAGTCGTCATACGCATCGCAGAGCGCGAGACGCAGCTCAACGCCGACGAGTCCGGGCCGACGCAGCACGTCGGCCCGGACCTCGCTCAGTGATTTAGATGGCGTCGGCGTCGCGCTCACCCGTCCGCACCCGGACCAGCGTCTCGACCTCTGTCACCCACACCTTGCCGTCGCCGATCTTGCCGGTGCGAGCCGCCTCGACGACCGCGTCGACGACCTTGTCCGCGTCCGCCCCGTCGACCAGCACGTCGATGCGCACCTTGGGCACCAGATCGACGGTGTACTCGGCGCCGCGGTAGACCTCGGTGTGCCCGCGCTGGCGGCCGAAGCCCTGCACCTCGGTGACGGTCAGCCCCTGGATGCCCAGCACCTCCAGCGCTGCCTTGACGTCGTCGAGCTTGAACGGCTTGATGACGGCGGTTACCTGCTTCATGTGCCGACACTCTCCTTCGCAGAACCGTGGGCGGACTGTTGCGGCAGGAACGCGCTCGCTCCCCCGACCGGGCCGAACTCGTACGCGCTCTCGCCGTGGATGGCGACATCGAGTCCGGTGAGCTCCGCCTCGTCGCTGACGCGAGTCTTCATCACCAGGCTGATGACCTTCGCGATGATGAACGTACCGACGAAGGAGAACACGGTCACGGCGCCGGCCGCCTCGAACTGGTGCAGCAGCAGGCTCCAGCCGCCCCACTTCCCACCGCCGCCGTAGAAGATGCCGTCGTTCGCGGCCGGGTTCGTGCCTGAGGTGCTGAAGAATCCGACGCTCAGCGTCCCGATCCAGCCACCCACGAGGTGCACGCCGACCACGTCTAGGGCATCGTCGAAACCGAGGCGGTTCTTCAGCCCGATCGCGAACGCGCAGCCCACTCCCGCGAGCAAGCCGATGAACAGCGATCCGATCGGGCTGACGAAGCCGGCACAGGGGGTGATCGCCACCAGGCCGGAGACAGCACCCGACACCGCTCCCAGCGCCGTCGACTTCCCGTAGCGCAGCTTCTCCACCACGATCCAGCCGATGAGCGCGGTCGCCGTGGCGGTGTTCGTGTTCACCCAGGCGTAGGACGCGAGGTCGTTGGCAGCCAGCGCGGACCCGGCGTTGAAGCCGAACCAGCCGAACCACAGCAGGCCGGCGCCGAGCATGACGAACGGGATGTTGTGCCCGCGCATCTTCTCCTTCGGCCACCCTCGGCGCTTACCGAGCACGAGCGCCATCGCCAGGCCGGCGGATCCGGCGTTGATGTGCACGACCGTCCCACCCGCGAAGTCCTCGGCGAAGAACTTGCCGGCCGGCCGGCTCACCTGGTTCAGCCAGCCGTAGCCGTCAAAGACCCAGTGCGCGACCGGCGCGTAGATCGCCACCGACCACACCGCGACGAACGTCACGAACGCGCCGAACTTCCAGCGGTCGGCGGTGGTGCCCGTGATCAGGGCCGGAGTGATGACCGCGAACGTCAACTGGAATGCGACGAAGGCCATCGTCGGCGTGGTCTGGAATGACCCGAGCGTCGGGACGACGTCGCGGGCGTGCTGTAACCCGAAGTAGTGCAGGTCGCCGAGCCACTTGTTGTTGCCACCGAAAGCCCAGCTGAATCCGATGACCACCCAGGTGACGCTGACGATGGCGATCGCCGCGAAGTTCTGGATGAGCATGGCCAGAACGTGCTTGGCCCGCACCATGCCGCCGTAGAAAAAAGCCAGACCAGGCGTCATGAGCAGGACCAGCGCCGCCGACGCGAGAACCCAGGCGGTGTCGCCGCCGCTGAGGTTCTTCATGTCGAACGGCGCGTAGGTGCCGGCGAGTAGTAGTTGGGACACAGGCTTCCCCTCTGTCGATGTCTTTCTTGATGTGCGGGAGATGTCGTGCACTTGACGGGAAGACTGCGGGTCGCCTGTTACGGCAAAGTGCCGCGCCGTGTTTCGCGGGTGTAACCGATGCAATAGCGTCGGGCCGATGCCGAGCCTCACCCGGATCGATGCCGAGCGCCGGGCGGCGCTGATCGCTGTCTCGTCCTACGACATCCGGCTGGACCTCACCGGCGACGATGAGACGTTCCTCTCATCGACCACGGTGCGCTTCACGGCGTCGAACGCGGGCGCGTCGACATTCCTCGACGTCAAGCCCCGCGCGTTGCGCCGCGCCGTGCTCAACGGCCGCCCCTTAGATCTGGACCAAGTGTTTTCCGCCGAGGCCGGACGACTCGCGCTCACGGGTCTCGACGCGCACAACGAGCTGATCGCCGAGGCCGTCATGGCGTACTCCCGCGACGGCGAGGGTCTGCACCGCCACGTCGATCCTGCCGACGGGCGGGTCTATCTCTACGCCATGTCCTTCCTCGACGCCGCGCCGCGCTGGTTCGCCTGTTTCGACCAGCCCGATCTCAAGGCGCCAGTGACGCTGTCGCTGCGCTGCCCGCCAGAGTGGACGATCGTCGCCAACGGTGCGGCCACGCAGTCCGAACCCGGCCGCTGGGAGTGCGCCACGACGCGGCCGCTGGCAACCTACTTCACGACGCTCGTCGCAGGCCCGTACCACTCGATCACCGACGTGCACGACGGCATCCCGCTCGCCCTGCACGCCCGCGCCTCGCTCGCTCCGCACCTGGATCGCGACGCCGAGGAGATGTTTGCCGTCACCCGCGACTGCTTCGACGAGTTCCACCGGCTGTTCGGAATCCGCTACCCGTGGGGCGAGTACCACCAGGCCTTCGTGCCCGAGCTCAACGCCGGCGCGATGGAGAACCCCGGCTGCGTCACCTTCCGTGATCCGCTGGTCTTCCGTTCGCGCGCCACCGACGCCGATCGCAGCGACCGGGCGAGCACGATCGCGCACGAGATGGCGCACATGTGGTTCGGCGATCTGGTGAGCATGCGCTGGTGGGACGACCTGTGGCTCAACGAGTCCTTCGCCGAGTACCTCGGGCATCGGGTGTGCGATCAGGTGACCGAGCACGCATCGTGGGTCGAGTTCGGCATCCAGCGCAAGGCGTGGGGGTACGCCGCCGACCGCCGGCCGTCGACCCACCCGGTGGCGGGCAACGGCGCTGCCGACGCGGCCAGCGCGCTGAATGACTTCGACGGCATCTCCTACGCGAAGGGTGCTTCGGTGCTCCGGCAGCTCGCAGCGCACCTCGGCGACGAGGTCTTCCTCGGCGGGCTGCGCCGGCACTTCGACGCGCACGCCTACGGCAACGCCGAGTTCGGTGACCTGATCGCATCATGGACGGCGGCCGGTGCCCGCGAGCTGCCCGGCTGGGCTGACGCGTGGCTGCGCACGTCCGGGCTCGACACGCTCAGTGCCGTGACCCTCGCCGGAACTGTGCAGGTTCGCCGTGAGCCGCCCGACGGCACCGTGGGCGCGCGGCAGCACGCCATCTCCGTCGCTTGCTTCGACGACGCAGGCGGCGAACTGCGCCGCAGCCCCGTGGCGGTGCATGAGCACGTCAACCCGGTCCCTGGTCCGGCCTTGGAGCCGGCACCCGCCCTTATCCTGCCCGACGCGGGTGATGAGACCTGGGCAAAGATCGCGCTCGATCCCGAGGCGTGGCAGGCGATGCCGGGCCTGCTCGGTGGGATCGCCGACCCGCTCGCCCGGACTGTTATCTGGAACGCCCTGCGACTCGCCGTGGCCGATGCCGAGCTCGACCCGGCCGTCGCGCTCGAGGTTCCGCTGGCCGCGATCATCGACGAGCCCAACGACGCGGTGTTAGACACAGTGCTGCGCTGGACGGTGGGCTCGCTCATCGGCGCATATCACCCGGCCGCGGCTCGCGGACTCGCCTACGAACGCATTGCCACGGCCTCGCTGCGTACTGCGCTGGCGGCGCCACCCGGTTCGGGGCCGCAGTTGGCCGCGGTTCGGGCGCTGGCGACCTGTTGGTCGGATGTCGAGCAGTTGCGCGCATGGTTCGCCGGCGACGCCCTGCCCGACGGTCTTGTCGTCGACACGGACCTGCGCTGGGTTCTGCTGTACCGCCTCTGCGTCCTGGGCGCGCTGGCACCCGACGAGATCGACGCGGAGGCCGTCCGCGACCACACCACGCAGGGTGCGGTCAACGCCGCCAAGTGCCGCGCGTCGCTGCCCGAACCGTTCGCCAAGGCGCGCACGTGGGAGACGTTGATGACCGACGGGCAGTGCTCGAACTACGAGCTCTATGCGATGGCCGAGGGTTTCTGGCAGCCGAGCCAGAACGACCTGACCGCACCGTTCGTCACACGCTACTTCGACGAGATCGCCGACACTGCCAGGTTGCGCTCGGGCTGGGTCGTCGCCCGGCTCGCCCAGATCGCCTACCCCTGGACCGCGGTGCACCCCGTGACCGTCGAGCACACCGAGGTCCTGCTCGGCCGGGCGGACCTCGACGAGGGAATCCGCCGTTCGGTGCTCGATGCGGGCGACGATCTGCGCCGCGCCCTCGCCGCGCGGGAAAAGTTCGCCGCACGTGGGTAATCGCCTGGGCACCGCTTTCCCCGCTGGTGACCGCTTGGGCGCCGCTTTTCCCCGCTGGTGACCGCTTGGGCATCGCCTTTCCCCGCTGGTGACCGGTTTCGGGGCATCGAACCGGTCACCAGCGGGGAAAACAGAGCGGTGAGGGAGCGGGCGGTCAGCTGATGGTGGCGCGAGCGGCGACGAAGGCCTGCACGCACGTCTCGACGTCAGCTGCAGAGTGCGCCGCCGACAACTGCACCCGGATGCGCGCCTTGCCCTGCGGCACGACGGGGTAGGAGAACGCGATGACGTACACGCCGTGCCGGAGCATCGCGTCGGCTGTCCGCGCCGCCAGCGCCGCCTCGCCGAACATGACCGGCGTGATGGGGTGCTCGCCGGGCAGCAGGTCGAAGCCCTCGTCGGTCATCCGCTGGCGGAACAGCGCAGTGTTGCGGCGCAGCGCCTCACGTTGATCCGCGCTCGCTGCCACGAGGTCCAACGCCGCTATCGAACCGGCTACCACGGACGGGGCGACAGCGTTGGAGAACAGGTAGGGACGCGAGCGCTGTCGCAGCAGCTCGACGATCTCGGCGTGGGCGCTGATGTAGCCGCCCGACGCACCGCCCAGCGCCTTGCCGAGCGTGCCGGAGACGATGTCGACGCGATCCTGCACGCCGGCGAGCTCGGGTGTCCCGGCGCCCGTTGCACCCATGAAGCCCACCGCGTGCGAGTCGTCGACCATCACCATCGCGTCGTAGCGCTCGGCGAGGTCGCAGATGTCGGCCAGCGGGGCGAGGTAGCCGTCCATCGAGAAGACGCCGTCGGTGACGACCAGCCGCCGCCGGGCTCCCGACGCGGCGACGAGCTTGGCCTCCAGATCGGCCATGTCCCGGTTGCGGTAGCGCGACCGCGACGCCTTGCACAACCGGATCCCGTCGATGATCGAGGCATGGTTCAGCTCGTCGGAGATCACCGCGTCCTGATCGTCGAGCAACACCTCGAAGACGCCGCCGTTCGCGTCGAAGCAGGACGAGTACAGGATCGTCGCCTCAGTACGCAGGAACTGCGACAGCCGGCGTTCCAGTTCGGTGTGCTGGGTCTGCGTACCGCAGATGAAGCGCACGCTGGCCATGCCGAAGCCCCAGTCGTCCAAGGCTTGCTTGGCCGCGGCGACTACTGCCGGATGGTCGGCCAGGCCCAGGTAGTTGTTGGCGCAGAAGTTGAGCACCCGTTGGCCACCGGAGCTCACCTGCGCCGCCTGTGGCGAGGCCAGCTCCCGCTCCTTCTTGTACAGCCCGGCGT
>DAITQD010000055.1:11442-16075 GCA_036833255.1 Jatrophihabitantaceae bacterium | reverse complement strand
CGCCGCACCCAAGACCAACTCCTCGTCGCTGCGTCTTTCAATCGCGAAATCACGGATGCGAAGATCAGGTTCGTCTCAGTGAGCGCGAACGCACCTCAGCCAGGGCCGCGACCTGATCCCGCTCCCCCGGACAACACGCACCCGGTAGACTCCGACCTTCTGGCTGACATCGGTGCAATCTGACGAATCATCAGCACCGAGATAGCGCTCGACCGGTTCGATCCTTCATTATCGTCCGGACAGCAGCTCACTCCCCAATGTCTGTGGAGGCATACCCATGAAGGTCGGCATCCCCCGCGAGGTCAAGAACCACGAGTACCGCGTGGCGATCACGCCGTCGGGCGTGCACGAACTCGTCCGGAACGGGCACGAGGTGTTCATCGAGCGCGACGCGGGCGTCGGCTCGTCGATCCCGAACGACGACTTCATCGCGGCCGGCGCGCAGATCCTCGGCACGGCCGACGAGGTGTGGGGCATCGGCGAGATGGTGCTCAAGGTCAAGGAGCCTGTTGCCGAGGAGTACCACCGGATGCGCAAGGACCAGGTGCTGTTCACCTACCTGCACCTCGCTGCCGACAAACCCTGCACCGATGCCTTGCTCGCCGCCGGCACGACCGGCATCGCCTACGAGACGGTGCAGCTGCCCGACAACTCACTGCCGCTGCTCGCCCCGATGTCCGAGGTCGCCGGCCGACTCGCACCCCAGGTCGGCTCGTACCACCTGATGCGCCAGGGCGGGGGCCGCGGCACGCTGATGGGCGGCGTGCCCGGTGTGTACGCCGCGAAGGTCGTCGTCATCGGCGCCGGCGTCTCCGGCCAGAACGCCGCGGCCATCGCGCTGGGCATGCAGGCCGAGGTGCTGCTGCTCGACAGGAACGTCGCACGGCTGCGCCAGATGGACGCGATCTACCAGGGCCACTGCCAGACCGTTACGTCGAACGCCTACGAGATCGAGAGGGCCGTGCTCGACGCCGACCTGGTCATCGGTGCCGTGCTGATCGCGGGCGCGAAGGCGCCGATGCTGATCAGCAACGAGTTGGTGTCGCGGATGAAGCCGGGCTCGGTGCTCGTCGACATCTCCATCGACCAGGGCGGCTGCTTCGAGGATTCGCGGCCGACGACGCACGCCGACCCGACCTACCTCGTGCACAACTCGGTTTTCTACTGCGTCGCGAACATGCCCGGTGCGGTGCCGCACACCTCGACCTACGCGCTCACCAACGTGACGCTTCCCTACGCCGTCGAACTGGCCAACCGCGGCTGGCGCGAGGCGCTGCGGGCCGACCCCGCGCTGGCACTGGGGCTCAATACGCACGACGGCGTGCTCACCAACGTCCCCGTCGCCGAGGCACTCGGCTACCAGTCCGTGTCACTCGACGAGGTGCTCGGCTAGTCCATGGGCCAGGACTATCGCGGCCTCTCGCTGTGGCTGGAGACCGTCCCGGGGTCGCTCGAGCCGCGTCCCGGCCTGACCGGCGACATGGCGGTGGACGTCGCGATCGTCGGCGCGGGCTACACCGGACTGTGGACGGCTTACTACCTGCTCGCCGCCGACCCGTCGCTGCGCGTGGCGGTGCTCGAGTCGGAGATCGCCGGCTTCGGCGCGTCCGGGCGCAACGGCGGCTGGTGCTCGGCGCTGTACCCAGTCGGCATTTCGAGCCTGGCCGCCGAGGCGGGGCGTGACGCGGCAATAGCGCAGCATCAGGCCATCCATGGTGCACTCGCCGAGGTCGCCCGGGTCTGCGCGGTCGAGGGCATCGATGCCGACCTCGCGATGGGTGGCACGATCGTGCTCGCTCGGTCCGCGGCGCAGCTCGCCCGGGCCCGCGCGGAGGTCGCGGAGGCGCAGGAGTTCGGGCTGGATCTCGCGTTGCTCGATGCCGACGCGGCGCGGTCCCGACTGAACGCGACGTCGGTACGCGGCGCCACGTACACACCGCACTGTGCCTCGATCCACCCGGCCAAGCTGGTACGGGGCCTAGCCGAGGTCGTCGAGTCGCGCGGCGCTCGCGTCTACGAGCGCACCCGGGTTACCGAGATCGAGCCCGGCGCTGTGCACACGGCTCGGGGCACGGTGCGCGCCGAGGTCGTGGTGCGCGCGACGGAGGGCTATACCGCCGCGCTGCCCGGCCTGCGGCGCGCGATCGCGCCGGTGTACTCATTGATCGTGGCCACCGCACCGCTGCCGGACACGGTCTGGGCCGAGATCGGGCTGCATCAGAGGGAGACGTTCAGCGACCACCGCCACCTGATCATCTACGGGCAGCGCACGGCCGACGGACGGCTGGTCTTCGGCGGCCGCGGCGCGCCGTATCATTTCGGCTCCCGCATCCGCGGCAGCTATGACCGCGTGACCCGCGTCTTCGAGGCGCTGCGGCGCACGCTCGCAGAGCTGTTCCCGGTGTTGTGCGACGTCGCGATCACGCACCGCTGGGGCGGCCCGCTCGGCATCGCCCGCGACTGGCACGCGTCGGTGGGCCTGGACCGCAGCACCGGCCTGGCATGGGCGGGCGGCTACGTCGGCGACGGCGTCTCGACGACCAACCTGGCCGGCCGCACGCTGGCCGACCTGATCACGCGGCGCGACACCGAGCTCACCGTGCTGCCCTGGGTCGGGCACCGTTCGCGCGACTGGGAGCCCGAGCCGCTGCGCTGGCTGGGCGCGAACGCCGGCCTGCAGGCGATGACATGGGCCGACAACGCCGAGGCACGCAGCGGCCGGCCCTCGCGGCTGGCGGGAGTGGTCAACGCGATGATGGGCCGATGAGCGACTTTGTCGCGGACCCGCTGCCCGACCGCACCCGGATCACCCGGCTGCCCGAGAAGGGCAGCAGGGACCGCACCGCCCTCGACGCGCTGCTCGACGCCACCCACATCGGCCATTTCGGCCTGAGTGACGCGTCCGGTCGTCCGGTGGTGCTCCCGACGGCGGTCGTGCGCGACGGCGACCGGGTGCTCGCGCACGGCTCGACCGGCTCGCCGTGGATCCGGGCGCTGGCCGCGGGCGCACCGACCTGCCTGGCCGTCACCGCGTTCGACGGGCTCGTCGTCGCGCGCTCGGCCTTCGAGTCGTCGTTCCACTACCGCAGCGCGGTGCTGTTCGGCTCGTGCACCCGGCTCGAAGGCGACGCCACGCTGCGCGCTCTCGACCTGATCACCGAAGCCCTGCTGCCGGGCCGCGTCGCCGAGGTCCGCCGACCGGCCGAGCGCGAACTCGCGGCGACGCTCGTGCTCGCGCTGCCGATCGAGGAATGGTCGCTGAAGGTCTCCGACGGCTGGCCGGACGACCCGCCCGAGGACGTCGTTGGCGACGCGTGGGCGGGCGTCGTGCCGATAATGGTGAGCTATGCGCAAGCCGTCGCCGCGCCCGACCTTCGTGCCGGGATCGGCGTGCCCGAATCGGTGCGTCAGCTCGGCTCGGCAGGCCCAGCGCCGGAGGCGCCGTAGCCGTTGACGGCTACGGCCGCACCGCGGTCGACGGTGCCCGTTCGGGTTTTCCCCGCCAGTGCTCGGTTTGCCCCCCGAAACCGGTCACGGGCGGGGAAAGGCGACCCGAAACCGGTCAGGCGCGGGGAAAGGCCACCAGACAACGGTCAAGGCGCGCTCAGCCGGAGGCGGCGAGCTGCCCGCAGGCGCCGTCGATCTCGCGTCCGCGCGTGTCGCGGACCGTCACCGGCACGCCGCGCTGCTCGAGGCGGCGCACGAACTCACGTTCGACCGGCTTGGGAGAGGCGTCCCAGTCCGAGCCGGGCGTCGGGTTGAGCGGGATCAGGTTGACGTGGGCGAGCCGCGGTGCGAGCAGATCGCCGAGCAGGTCCGCCCGCCACGGCTGGTCGTTGATGTCGCGGATCATCGCGTACTCGATCGAGTAGCGCCGCCCGGTGCGCGCGGCGTAGGCGTCGGCGGCAGCGAGCACCTCGGCGACCTTCCACCGCGTGTTCACCGGCACCAGGGTGTCGCGCAGTCCGTCGTCGGGCGCGTGCAGCGACACCGCGAGAGTGACCTTGAGATTCTCGTCGGCGAGCTTGTCCATGGCCGGGACGAGCCCGACCGTCGAGACGGTGATCGAGCGTTGGGACAGGCCCAGACCCGCGGGCGACGGTTCGATCAGTCGGCGCAGCGCGGCGACCAGGCGCGAGTAGTTGGCGAGCGGCTCGCCCATGCCCATGAAGACGACGTTCGATAGCCGTCCGGGTCCGCCCGCAATCTCGCCGCGCGCGGTAACTCTGGCGGCGGCCGTGACCTGGTCGACGATCTCGCCGGTGGACAGATTGCGCTTGAGACCGCCCTGGCCGGTCGCACAGAACGGGCAGGCCATTCCGCAACCGGCCTGGCTCGAGACGCAGACCGTGATCCGCTCGGGGTGGCCCGCGCGGGCCGGGTAGCGCATCAAGACGCTTTCGACGAGCGTGCCGTCGTGCAGGCGCCACAGCGACTTGCGGGTCGTGCCGGCGTCGGTCTCGAGGTGGCGAACCTCGGTGAGTAGCGGCGGCAGCAGTTCGGCCGCGATCCGGTCGCGGTGGGCGGGTGGCAGGTCGGTCATTGCCGCCGGATCGTTCTCGAACCGGCCGAAGTAGTGCCGGCTCAGCTGGTCGGCACGGAAGGCCGGCAGGCCGAGTTCGATGACCGCCGC
>DAITQD010000055.1:7346-11342 GCA_036833255.1 Jatrophihabitantaceae bacterium | reverse complement strand
GCGCTCGCCAGGTGGATTGCGTCGAGGCTGCGCAGCATCGGAATCGCGGGCAGATTGGCTGCGGCGTCGAGAAGCTCGATTCCGACGGCAACCTGCTCGATGTTGCCGAGCAGGCGCCGGGCCTCGTTGATCGCGTCGGGGCCATTGGCCGCGAGGGCGCGGATCAGTTCGGTACGAGCAATGGCGGAGGTAACCCTGGTGTCGGATCGATGCCGGTGCACAAAGCGGTGTAGTGCGGCGCTCTGAGCCTCATGTTGGACGAGTTTGACCAACGCCGATGTGTCGAAGTAGAGCTTCACCGCTCGTCTTCGCGCATCGCCGCGAGAACCTCCGAAGCTGAGGGGCCGGGGTAATGCTTCGGCGTGATATCGAGGAACGCGTCCGGATCGCTCGCCGGAATTATTCGGCCGTCGGCGATCATCTGATCCCACGAATCGACCGGCACGGGACCGAGTCGAGCTACCGGGCGGCCGCGATCAGTGACCTCCAGCGTCTCGCCGGCGGCGACGCGGGCAAGGTATCGGCTGGCGTGTTGCCGCAATTCACGCACTCCGATTCGATCCATGTGCTACATGGTAGCACTTCACCGTTCGGCCTTGGCGGCCTCGATCTTGGCCGACGACGCCGCCTAGCTTCGTGATCAACAGCGCAGATTGGCCGCTATGGCAGCCACTTACTGCTGTTGATGAACCGGGGTGGGGCATTCCGAGGCCCGCGCACGGCTCAGCCGACGGGAGCGAAGCCGGACAGGATGAGGTAGGCCACCGCCGCGCACGGCAGCAGCGAATCGAGCCGGTCCATCATGCCGCCGTGGCCGGGCAACAGGTTGCCCATGTCCTTGAGCCCGAGGTCGCGCTTGATCATCGACTCGCCGAGGTCGCCCAGCGTCGCGGTGACCACGATCGCCATCCCGAACAGCAAGCCTTTCCACCACGCCTCGTGGAACGTCAGCGTCATCAACAGCACGCCCGCCGCTGAGCAGAACACGAACGATCCGGCGAAGCCCTCCCACGTCTTGGATTTCGAGACGATCGGCGCGAGGGGATGCCTGCCGAAGAGCACGCCGGTGGCATAGCCGCCGGTGTCGCTGCACACGACGGTCGCGACGAAGGCGATCACTCGCCCCGCGCCGTCGTCCGGATGCACCAACAGCACGGCAAAACCGGCGAGCGCCGGCAGATACAGCAAGACCAGGACCGAAGCGCTGACGTCGCGCAGGTAGTTCTGCGCCCCGTCGGCAAGCCGCCAGATGACCACCCCGCACACCGTCAGCAGCAGCGCCACGACCAGTCCGTTCGGCCCGCGCGCCCACGCCGCCGTCAGCATGGCGACCCCGCCGACGACGATCGGGGTGAGCGAGGGGCGCACCCCAGAATGCGCGATTGCCATGGTCAGCTCGTAACTGCCGTAGACGACGGCCAGCCCCACGATGACGGCGAAGCTCGGCCGGTACACGAACACGCTGGCGACGATGAGCGCGGCGAGCCCGACGCCGACCCCGATCGCCGCGCGGAGGTCGCGTCCCGCGCGGGACTTCTTCGGCTCGCCGGATTCGCCCAGTTCGCCGCCCAGGACGGCGGATCGCGACCGTCGGCGGCCCGCGACGCGACGCGATACGGCACCGCGCGGGTGCGTGCTCACGGCCGAGGCAGACTCGTCCGCATCGTCGCCGGCCGTGTCGTTCTCGCGCGCCATCAGACTTCGAGCAGTTCGGCTTCCTTGGCCCGCACGACCTCGTCGACCGAGCCGGTGTACTTGCCGGTCAGCTTGTCCAGTTCGGCTTCGGCACGATGGACGTCGTCCTCGCCCGCCTCGCCGTCCTTGGCCAGTTTGTCCAGCGCCTCGTTGGCATGGCGGCGGATCGAGCGGATCGCAACCTTCGCGTCCTCGCCCTTGCCTTTGGCGACCTTCACCAGGTCACGCCGCCGCTCCTCGGTGAGCTGCGGGAACACGATGCGGATGATCGAGCCGTCATTGGACGGATTGACGCCCAGGTCGCTGCCGCGGATGGCCTTCTCGATCGCGCCGAGCTGCGAGACGTCGTAGGGCTTGATGATCGCCATGCGCGCCTCTGGAATAGTCACCGAGGCCATTTGCGGGATCGGCGTCGGCGCCCCGTAGTAGTCGACGACCAGGCGGGCGAAGGAGCTCGGCGTGGCCCGTCCGGTGCGCAGCCCGCCGAGTTCCTCGCGCGCGACGTGCACCGCCTTCTCCATCTTCTCCTCGGCGTCGAAGAGGGTCTCGTCGATCACGATGCGGTTCCCTTCACAGATCACAGGTGTCGGCGCGTCAGCTGACGAGAGTGCCGATCTTCTCACCGCGCACGACGCGGGCGATGTTCCCGTCGGCCAACTGGAACACGATGATCGGCATGCCGTTGTCGCGGCACAGGCTGAAGGCGGTGGCGTCGGCGACGTCGAGCCCGCGGTGCAGCACCTCGTCGTAGCCGATCGTGTCGAACTTGACGGCGTCGGGCACCTTGCGCGGGTCGGCGTCATATACGCCGTCGACGCCGTTCTTGCCGAGCAACAGCACCTGGCAACCAATTTCCAGGGCGCGCTGCGCGGCAACGGTGTCGGTGGAGAAGTACGGCAGCCCGGCGCCGGCGCCGAAGATGACGACACGGCCCTTCTCGAGGTGTCGCTCGGCCCGCCGCGGGATGTAGGGCTCGGCGACCTGGCCCATCGTGATCGCGGTCTGCACCCGAGTCGGCACGCCTTCCTTCTCGAGGAAGTCCTGCAGCGCGAGGCAATTGAGCACGGTACCGAGCATGCCCATGTAATCGGCGCGGTCACGGTCCATGCCGCGCTGGCTGAGCTCGGCGCCGCGGAAGAAGTTGCCGCCGCCGACGACGATCGCGACCTGGGTGCGGCCCGCGACAACCTCGGCCACCTGCCGGGCGATGGACTGCACGACGTCGGGATCAATCCCGACCTGGCCGCCGCCGAAGACCTCACCGGAGAGCTTGAGCAGTACCCGGTGGTAGACCGTGGACGGTTGGTGGGCCGCTGCCTCGGTGTCAGTCATGCGCGGCCCCTCTCGTCGGCGTGTGCTCGGCTCGATTTTATCTGCTCAGGCCTGACCGATCTCGAAGTGCGCGAACTTGGTCACGATCACGCCGGCCTCGTCGAGCAGTTTCTTGACGGTCTTCTTGTTGTCCAGCACCGAGGCCTGCTCGAGCAACACGTTGGTCTTGAAGTAACCGTTGACAGTGCCCTCGATGATCTTGGGCAGCGCGGCCTCGGGCTTGCCGTCCTCGCGGGCCTTTGCCTCGGCGACGCGCCTCTCGGTCTCGATGGTCTCGGCCGGAACCTCGTCGCGAGTGAGGAACTGCGGGCGCATCGCGGCCACCTGCATCGCGGCCGCGCGGGCGGCCTCGAGGTTGCCGCCGGTGAACTGCACCAGCACGCCGACCTGCGCCGGCAGGTCCTTGGCCTTGCGGTGCAGGTAGGTGGCGACTGACTCTCCAGCGCCGGTCGAAAACTTTACCGCGCGGCGCAATTCGAGCTTCTCGCCGATGACGGCGTTGAGCCCCTCGACGCTCTCGGCGACGGTGCGGCCGTCCTTGAGCGTCTCGCCGAGCAGCGACTCGAGGTCGGTGGCCGGCGACGCGGCGAAGTGCGCCACGATGTCGCCCGCCAAGGTCTGGAACTGCTCGTTCTTCGCGACGAAGTCCGTCTCGGAGGCGAGTTCGATCATCGCGCCCTCGGCAGCCGCGACGAGCCCGTTGGACGCAGTGCGCTCGGCCCCCCGCTTCGCGGCCTTGGCCGTGCCCTTGATGCGCAGCACCTCGAGCGCCTTGTCGAAGTCGCCGTCGGCCTCGTCGAGGGCCCTCTTGCACTCCATCATCCCGGCGCCGGTGGCGTCGCGGAGCTTCTTCACGTCAGCGGCGGAGAAAGTCGCCATGGTGTGTCTCGTGTTCCTTTACCTAGATGCGATGGTGCGGACTCAGGCGGTCGGTGCGGGCGGATCGGCAGCCTCGACCGGAGCAACAGC
>DAITQD010000055.1:0-7246 GCA_036833255.1 Jatrophihabitantaceae bacterium | reverse complement strand
CCTCGACCGGAGCAACAGCCGCCGGAGCAGCAGTCTCGGCGGTCGCGCCGGCCGGCTGTAGCAGCTCGCGCTCCCACTCCGGCATCGGCTCGTCGGCGGCGAGCTGACCCGGTTCGGGCTTCTCGTCGCGTCCGGCACCGGCGGCAGCGGCGGCGCGCGCGACCAGGCCCTCGGCCACGGCGTCGGCGATGACCCGGGTCAGCAGTGCGGCGCTGCGGATGGCGTCGTCGTTGCCGGGGATCTTGTAGTCGACCTCGTCCGGGTCGCAGTTGGTGTCGAGGATCGCGATCACCGGGATGTTCAGCTTGTGCGCCTCGCCAACCGCGATGTGCTCCTTCTTGGTGTCGACGATCCACACCGCGCTCGGGACGCGGGTCATCTCGCGGATGCCGCCGAGCGTGCGCTCGAGCTTGATCTTCTCGCGGCCGAGGATGAGCAGTTCCTTCTTGGTGGCCGTGCTGTCCCAGCCGTTCTGCTCCATCGCCTCGAGCTCCTTGAGGCGCTGCAGGCGCTTGAAGACGGTCTGGAAGTTGGTGAGCATCCCGCCGAGCCAGCGCTGGTTGACGTAGGGCATGCCGACGCGTGTCGCCTGCTCGGCGATGGCCTCCTGGGCCTGCTTCTTGGTGCCGATGAACATCACGCTGCCGCCGTGGGCGACCGTCTCCTTGACGAACTCGTAGGCGCGGTCGATGTAGGTCAGCGTCTGCTGCAAGTCGATGATGTAGATGCCGTTGCGCTCAGTGAAGATGAAGCGCTTCATCTTCGGGTTCCAGCGGCGGGTCTGATGCCCGAAGTGCACGCCGGAATCGAGCATTTCCTTCATGGTGACGACGGCCATGCCGGTCGTCCTCCTCTGTCGTTCGTGCCCGCCGGCTTGCCTGGGGCTCGCGGCGTGCGGCCTCGGTTGTCGCCGACGGCCCGGGAGGACCGCCTGCCCTGGTGCCCGGTGTCGCGGTCAGAGGGCCATCGCCGACACACTCGCCGGTGCGGACCGAGGCTGACCGCCTACCCACTGGTATCCCCAAGAGCGGAGCCGGTGGGCGGGCACGCGAAGTCGGCCCACACACTGTGAGCCGCTGTCACGAGTCTAGCCCGTCGCGAGAGCTCGCATCGACCAGTCACGACCGCCGGCCTCGATAGGCTGCCGCGGTGATGCTGCCCGCCGCGAGGTCCGTGACCGTCGCGGCCAATGGCTGGGAGTTTTCTGGCCTCGAATGGGGCCCGGCGTCCGGTCGCACGGTACTGCTGCTGCACGGTTTCCCGCAGACAGCCACCTCGTGGACTGGAGTCGCGACCCGATTGGCCGAAGCCGGACTGCGCGCCGTCGCGATGAACCAGCGCGGTTACTCCTCGGGCGCGCGACCGGTTGAGGTCGCCGGGTACGGGCTGCCCCACCTGGTCGCCGATGTCGTCGGGATGATCGAGGCACTCGGCGGCTCGGTGGATCTCGTCGGGCACGACTGGGGCGGCGTGGTCGGCTGGCAGGTGGCGGCCCGCTATCCGGGGCTCCTCCGCACCTGGACGGCCGTCTCGACGCCCAACCAGCTGGCGCTCAACGAGGTACTCACAGCAGACGAGGAGCAGCGCGCCCGCTTCGGCTACATCCGCGGCTTCCGAGCGCCGGGACGGGCCGAGACCTCGCTGCTCGCCGATGACGCGGCCGCGATGCGGGCGTTCTACGGTGACGCGGTGGCGCCCGAGCGCATCGATGCGGACGTGGCGTTCTTCGCCCAGCCAGGCGTGCTCACCGCGGCGCTGAACTGGTACCGGGCCATGTCGTCGCACGACGCGGACGGGCTGGGTCCCGTGACGGTCCCGACCTCCTACGTGTGGGGCAGCGCCGACATGGCCTTCGGGCGGTCCGCCGCCGAGCGCAGCGCCGCGTACGTGGACGCGCCCTACTCCTTCCTCGCCCTCGAAGGCGCCAGCCACTGGCTGCCCGACGAGGCGGCCGACACGCTCGCGGCTGAGATCGCGCAACGGGTGCTACCCGAGTAGCCCGTCACGATTGGCGAGCGCGGCGGCCTCGGTGCGGCTGCGGACCCTCAGCTTGGCCAGAATATTCGACACATGCACGCTGACCGTCTTCTCGCTGATGTAGAGCTGGGTGGCGATCTGACGGTTCGTGCGCCCCTCGACAAGCAGGGCCAGCACGTCGCGCTCGCGAGCGGTGAGCGCTTCTGCGCCAGTCGCCGCGGGCGCGCGCGGCGCGCTGCTCAGGCCCAGCGCACGGATCTCGGCCAGCAGCGGCTCGGCGCGCAGACCACGCGCGACGTCGCGGGCGAGCGCGGCCTGCTCGGCGGCGTCGGGGCCCCGGCCGGCTGCGCGCAATACCGCGGCGAGCCGGGCCCGGCTGCGCGCCAGTTCGACGACGTTGCCGTATCCGAAGGCGTCGACTGACCGCTCCCAGGCGCTGATGTGCTCGGCCTCGCCCGGCACGTCGATGCCGCTCAGCCAGCGCACCCGCAGCCACTCCGCCTCCAGCCGGGCGAGCCAGGCCAGACCCTCGACGCCGAGCTTGCGGCTCTGCGGCAAGCCCTTCTCGGCGGTGGTGCGCCCATCGTCGGCGAGTCGGGCCGCGTGGGCGACGATCGGGCCCCGCTGCTCCTGCGGCGCCCTGCGCATGGCGGCGGCCATGGTCGCCACGCCCTGCGCGGACAGTCGGATGCGGGCGAGGAACCATGGCTCCTGCCAGACCGCCCCGAGCACCGCAACCACCTCATCGATCAAGGCCACCGCCTCGTCGGCTCGGGCCTGCTGTTCGTGGAACTCGAGCGCGGCACCGACCGCGTAGAGGGCCATCCGCCCGTCGCGCTCCCACCACGGGCGCAGGGTCGGCAACAGCTTCAGCGCGCTGCGGTCGCCGCGTCCCGCGCGCACCGCCATGCCGGTCGCCGCGAGCAACGCCTCGGCTTGGGCCGGCGGTGACTCGCCGGCGACGTCGACGGTGCGTGCCGCGTCGTCCCAGAAGCCGCGGACGTACTGCACCAGGCTCGTCATGGCCCGCGCCTCGACGCCGTAGATTGCCCACGGTCTACCGGCTTCGACGGCGCGGCGCGAAGCCTCGGCGTAGGAGGCCTGTGACTGCTCCAGTTGGCCGAGCTCATAGTGCAGCCCACCGAGGTTGTATCGGGTGCGCAGCTCCGCGGCGGCGTCGCCTGAATCGCGTGCCTCGTCAGCGAGTACGGAGAGCCGCCGGGCGGTCTCGGCCGGATCGCCGGCCCGGCGGGCAAGCATCGCAAGCGTCGTCTCGGCATCTGTCACCACTTCGGGGCGGTCGACGGCGCGTCCAGTCGCGACGGCCTCACGCGCCCACCGTTCGGCGTCCACCTCGCGGGCGACGTTGAGAGCGGTGCGCGCGTGCAGCCCGGCGAGTCGCGCGAAGAAGACGGACGGCGGGTCCGACGCCACCAGGCGCAGCGCCTCGGCGGTGGCGGCGAACGCCTCGACGTCGGTCTCGCCGGCGACGGCGGCGAAACCGAACGCGTAGAGCAACATGGCCCGACTCGTGGGCGCGGCATCGGACGGGAGCGCGTCCAGAGCCTCGCGGGCTAGGCGCAGGCCCCGGTAGGAATGCCCCGCGGCCACTGCGGCGTCGACGAGGGCCAGCACCAGCGGAGCCGGGTCGGTGGGGGCGGACGCGACGCGCGGCGCGAGCTCGAGGGCGGTCTCGTAGTGCCGCATTGCCTCCTGCGGAGCGGCCAAGGACATCGCTTCCTCGCCGGCCTGGATGCTCGCGACGTAGGCCGTGGGCAGGTCGTGTGACGCGCGGGCATGTCGCGCCAGCGCTGGGGCGCTGCCGCGCTCAACCTTGGTGAGCACGCTGGCGTAGGCGGCATGCAGGCGCACCCGCTCGCCGGGCAGCAGGTCGTCATATATCGCTTCGGCCAGCAGCGCGTGCCGGAACGTGTAGCCGCGTCCGCTCGGCGTGGACTCCAGGATGTGCGCGTCGACGGCGTCGCGCAGGGCGGCGTCGAGCGCCCCGCCTGGCAAATCGAGCACCGCAACGAGCATGTCGTGCGACACCCGCCGCCCGCCGACAGCTGCGACGCGGACGACCTCGCGAGCGTCGTCGGACAGCCGGTCGAGCCGCACGAGCAACAGGTCGGCGAGCTGCCAGGGCAGTTGCTGCGCGTCGGCGCACTGCGCTGCAGCAGCGACGAGTTCCTCGGCGAAGAAGGCGTTCCCGTCGGCGCGACTGATGATGCTGCGCAGGTCGGGCTCGGCCATCGGTGACGTGTACAGCGAGCGCACCAGGCTGCGCACGTCGTCGGCCGAGAGCGGATCGAGGTGCAGCCGCTCGGCCGCGGGCAGCCGTGACCACTCGGCCAGCGTTGGGCGCAGCGGGTGGCGCCGGTGCATGTCGTCACTGCGGAAGCTGGCCACGATCGCGAGCCGTTCGGTGGTGACGCGGGTGAACAAGAAGCCCAGCAGATCGCGGGTCGCCTGGTCGGCCCAGTGGATGTCCTCCACCACCAGTAGCACCGGCTGTTGCTGCGTGCACCACGCCAGCGCGCCGAGCACCGACTCGAAAAGCTCGCCACGGTCGACGCGGTCCTCCGCGCTTCGAATGGACGGCCGGCGGCGCGGCAGCAAGCGCTCGATCGCTGGGTATGCGGCGAGCAACTCCTCGACATTCTCGGGCCGCTCGGCGGCGAATCGGCCAAACGCTTCGGTGAACGGCAAGTAGGGCGGCGGGGCGTTGCCGAGATCGACACAGTGGCCGATGAAGGTCAGCACCCCGCGGTCGGACGCGGCGCTCACCAGTTCGCTGAGCAGCCGCGTCTTGCCCACCCCCGCGTCGCCGTCCAGCACGACCACCGACGAGACGCCGTCGCTCGCATGCCGTACTGCGGCGAGCAATGTTTCGAGCTCGGCGGCACGTCCGATCAGCGGCGTCATCGAGCGGGGCACCTGTCCATCTTGGCGCGCAGCACCGATACGGTCGCGGCGGGCCTAGCTGTTGTGTGACTGGGCCGGGCGGCGACGCAACCGCAGCCACCGGCCGTGGCCGGTCGCGGCGAAGCGGCGCTCGGCGCTGATCCGCTCACGCCGGTAGTCCAGTTCCGCCCGGATCACGTCGGGGTTCAGGCCGTTGAGTTCGTACATGGTGTCCTCCTGGGTCGATTGCCTGCACCAGTGACGCTGCGCGTCTAAGGAGGGCCGTGGCATCGGGAGAACTCCCTATCTGTCCGCCCAGCGGACTACCTAGCTGCGGTGTCGAGTGCCTGTGGACGCCCGCCCGCGCCGTCCACAGATCGCATCCGCCCCTGGCGGCCGATCGCGTCAGCGGCGAGCGTGGGCCTTATGTCGCGTGCCGTCCTCGCCGTCGTGTGCACCGGCTTGGTGCTGGCCGGCGGCCCCGGCGCCTCGCGCCCGCCCGCGCCCGTGCGTGCCGCCGGGCGGCCGATCGCCGTGGTGGCCTATTCGGCACCCGTGACGACCTCGGTCGTGGTCCTCCGAGCGTTCGTGGCGCCGAGCGGCCCGTATGCCGCCGGGCACCGCGGCGTCGATCTTGCGACCGTGCCAGGTGAGCTCGTGCTCGCGGTCGCGGCGGGCCGCGTGCGCTTCGCGGGGACACTGGCGAGCCGCGGTGTCGTGGTGATCGAGCACCCTGACGGCGTGCTCACCGAGTACGAGCCGGTGACACCGGCGGTCTGGGCCGGTGAGCGGGTGGCGCGCGGTCAGCCGATCGGCCGGGTGCACGGCAGCCACCTGACCTGCGGCCTGAGCCGCTGCCTGCACTGGGGGGCCCGGCGCGACGGCGCGTACTTCGACCCGATGACCCTGCTGGTCCGCTTGGGTCCGGTGCGGTTGCTGCCGTGGTCGCCTTAAGCGCGGGGGTGCGCGCGGGCATAGGTCTGGCGCAGTCGCTCGACCGAGACGTGGGTGTAGATCTGTGTCGTCGCGAGGCTGGCGTGGCCGAGTAGTTCCTGCACGGTGCGCAGGTCCGCGCCACCGTCCAGTAAGTGGGTGGCCGCCGAGTGTCGCAGCCCATGTGGTCCGAGGTCCGGCGCGCCGGGCACAGCGGCGATGCGACGGTGCACGATCGTGCGCACCGCGCGCGGGTCGATACGCCCGCCGCGCGTGCCCAGCAGCAGGGCTGCCCCGCTCCCCTCGCAGGCAAGTTCGGCGCGCCCGGCCTGGAGCCAGTCCTCGAGTGCTCGATCGGCCGCGAGGCCGTAGGGCACGGTGCGTTCCTTCGCGCCCTTGCCCAGCACCCGCACCACCCGTCGGCCGCGGTCGACGTCGTCGATGTCGAGTCCGACCAGCTCGGCGACCCGGATCCCGGTGGCGTACAGCAGTTCGACGACGAGCCTGTCCCGGCGACCGACCGCCGTCGGCACCTCGCCGTCGGCCTCCATCACCGCGGCCGCCTCGTCGATCCGCAGGACGGGCGGCAGCGAGCGGTGCGGACGCGGGCTGGCGAGCAGTCGCCCCGGATCGGTGGCGATCCGGCCGGTGCGATGCGCCCACGCCGTAAACGTGCGCAGCGAGGCCGCACGCCGGGCGAGCGTGCTACGGGCGACCTCGGCGTTGCGCTGGATCGCCAGCCAGCCGCGCAGCGTCGCCAACTCGATGTCGCCGACGTTGCGCCCGCCGAGCCGGCATACGTGATCGAGGAAGCCGACCGCGTCGCCGAGGTAGGCACGAACGGTGTGCGGGGACCTGTTCAGCTCGAGGCGCAGGTGCCGCTCGTAGGCGTCGACGGCGTCGCGCATCGCCGAGGGCAGCGTCTCGCGCACGGCGACGAGGTCTACCCGTCCCTGCCCCGCGCGCCGTGCCGTCATCAGATGACCGTGCGATACGCGCGGGCGCTGGTCAAGGCGCCACGCACGCGCGACGTCAGACCCTTTCTCGGCGGGGCCGCGATGCTGGGCATCTGGGCCTTCCAAGCCTGGAATTGGACGGCGTCGATCGGTGCGTATACCACCGCAGGGTCGCCGGTGCCATGGTCCGGCACGGGTGGTTTCGTGCCCCGCCAGGGAATCGAACCCTGGCCTACCGCCCGAGCTGTACTGCCGATGCCTGCCGAATCGTCGGCGGCTGTTTCCGTTTCTCGCAAGGTTTCAACCGCTGCCGGTTGTCCGAGCTGCGCATCCAGGGGAGGCAACTCTCAGTCTGCGCACGAAGGAGGACCCGGCCCAGAGGCCAATGGCCCAGGACTGGTCGGGACTAGCGACCTAGGTTCCTAGCGGTTGAGGTCGACCGGGCCCACGGCCACGCCACCCGCCCTTGATCGACG